>NZ_CAWPKR010000004.1:0-143377 GCF_963888765.1 Vibrio sp. B7 | reverse complement strand
AGATTCTGTCTTAATTGACTTTGCTGCTTCACGAGCAAAAGCTTCGAGTGCTTTCTTATCCATATTGTCCATCCTTAGCCTTTAAGGCTTAAGTTTAGACAGTTACACAGAATTCAGGACACTCTCATTACTGGCACTCTTGTGCGGTTTGTCGAACTCGGTGAGCTAATTGTTGGTACTGCTCCGCAATTGTCTCACCAAATACTGGATCATCTTCGGATTGTTGCCAGCTCGCCTCCACCGCTTGCCAATCAGTCACATTAAAGGTGCGGCTGATCAAGGGTAAAACCGATTGTTCTTCTAACTCCAGATGACGCTTCTGGGAAGAAATAAATGCATCAAGCTGCTCGATGAACACGTGCTGTGGTACAACTGCATCTTGCAAAATCATATCGACTATCTCTAGAAAAGCATGAGTTTTCTCAGAAAGTTCTACATGTTCTCTCGCTAAATTTTGAATATCATTATGTTGACCATAATGATCAATATAATAGTGATAGAGAATATCTTCTTTGGGGTGGTGTACTGACTCTGAATGTGTCGCCAAGTAGTCAATAATCTCTCTCACTAAAGAGTAGTTGATACTTTGTTCATTACTCAATTGCCGTTGTTTATCTCGCAAAATGGCAAGCAAACGCGCCATATACCCGTGTTCTCTACGGATCCTTTCAATCATCATTGTGCTTCTCCATTACACTTATTTTAGATAAGTGTATAAAAGCTTCAGCGTGCTTGTTTTGACCCTGCTCGAAAAAACATCAATTAATCACTTATCCAATACGGGTTGCCAATTCACAGGCGCTTTCCCCTGCTCAATAAGTAATTGATTAGTCTTTGAAAAATGTTTACAGCCCAAAAAGCCTCGATGCGCAGAAAGAGGAGAAGGATGCGGTGCTACTAATACATGATGTTTACTGCGATCAATCATGCTGCCTTTCTTCTGCGCGTGTGACCCCCACAACAGGAAGACAACACCTTCACGCTGCTGATTTACCGCCTCAATCACCCGATCGGTGAAGGTTTCCCAACCAGTATTAGCGTGCGAATGCGCCATACCTTGTTCAACGGTCAATACGGTATTGAGCAATAGTACCCCTTGCTCGGCCCAGCTTTTTAGGTAACCGTGCTGAGGAGTCACAAAACCGGGGATATCTTGCACCAGCTCTTTGTAGATATTCACCAGTGAAGGTGGGGTTTTAACGCCGGGTAACACCGAAAAACATAGCCCATGAGCCTGATTTGGCCCGTGATAAGGATCTTGCCCTAAAATCACAACCTTAACATCGCCAAATTCGGTAAAACGAAACGCATTAAACACGTCAGCAGCAGGTGGATAAATCACTTTCCCCGCCAGCCTTTCCTTTTCAACAAACGCTATCGTCTGTTGAAAATACTCCTGCTGTTTTTCATGGCCGATAACATCGTGCCAAGTCAATGATTGAGTCATAACAACGCTCTGCAAATTAACTAATTACAGCATTGTAACCATAAAAAGCCACCACTGCATGAGTCAATGTCACAGAGCTTTTGCCAGTTAATGTGATTTTTGTGGCGTTCGAGTATGCCCTTGACCGTTCACATGTCGGTTAGGTATAGGCAATCGGACTGGTGGGCGAGCTATTGATGGTGAACGTGAGATCATATGAAACATAGTGACATCCTCCTTCATTTTGACGCGGCTATGCCTTTGTCTTTATGAAAGAAAGATGCCAACTTATTTAAGATGCTACTGAATCCACCGATTGTGCGTGTAGATCTCTTAATGTTTGAATTTCTTGGGCCCAAATGTCTGGATCGATTGTCTCTAAAATCAATGGGATACCATCAAACCTTGCATCTTTGGCAATAAATTCAAAGCATGGCCAACCAATTTCGCCTTGCCCTAGAGAATGATGGCGGTCAACACGGCTGGCAAACTTTGCCTTTGAGTCGTTGATGTGCATTGCACGTAAGTAGTGCATTCCCACCACGCTATCAAACTCTGAAAAGGTTGCCTCGCACGCCTCAACTGTGCGCAAATCATAACCTGCAGTAAAAGTATGACACGTGTCAAGGCATACACCTACTCGCGATTTATCCTCAACTTGCTGGATAATTTCGGCTAAATGTTCGAAACGCCAGCCTAGATTCGTCCCCTGCCCTGCGGTGTTTTCAATCACAGCAACGACCTCAGGCACGGCTTGATGTGCAAGGTTTATCGATTCTGCAATCGTCGCAAGACATTCACTTTCTGAGACTTGTTTGAGGTGACTACCCGGATGAAAATTCAGAAGCGTCAGCCCCAGTTGCTGGCAACGTTGCATTTCATCAATAAAAGCTTCGCGTGACTTAGCAAGCTTATCGGCTTCTGGCGCGCCCAGATTAATAAGGTATGAATCATGCGGCAAAATGTGTTCACTTTTAAAACCAAGCATGTGGCAGTTAGCCTTAAAAGCGCGAATGGTTGCCTCTTCGAGCGGTTTAGCAACCCACTGGCGCTGGTTTTTAGTGAATAAAGCAAATGCATTTGCTCCAATTTCTCTCGCTCTCAATGGGGCTTGGTCAACGCCGCCAGAGGCCGATACATGAGCACCAATAAATTTCATTCCACGGCCCTGAATTCTATTTGTCATTAAATCACTTTGTACTTTCAACATTGGACTTCAATTGTCTGATTTTCTGTTACTTAGGTCAAACACGCGCTAAAAATGTAGTAAAATTACAACAAAACAATAAATAAAAAATATTTTATGTATTAAAAAAAAGTAGAACTCATTGTTTTTAAATGCTTTATTGATTTAAATCAATAAAATAAACCCCGCGTTATCAATATTTATCGTTGTTTTTTGACCTAAATCAATATTAATTTTAAGGATATTAGCTATATAATAACCAACTCAACAAAGTTAGAAAATAAACACCAATAACGCCACTTAAGTGGACTAGGAGATAGTGATGATTCAAGGCATTCAAATTACAAAAGCAGCAAACGACAACCTACTAAATTCTATCTGGCTACTCGATAACGAAAAGAATGAAGCACGTTGCGTTGCCGCTAACGCAGGCTACCAAGCAGATCAAGTTATCGCGGTCAGCGACCTTGGTGAGTATGAAAGCCGTGAAGTTGCGATTGAAACAGCACCTCGCATCGAAGGCGGTCAGCACCTAAATGTGAACGTTCTTAAGCGTGAAACTCTTGAAGATGCCGTTGCACACCCTGAGAAGTATCCGCAACTGACGATTCGTGTTTCTGGTTACGCTGTTCGTTTCAACTCATTGACTCAAGAACAGCAACGTGACGTTATCGCACGTACCTTCACTGAGACGCTATAATCATAGCGTTGATGAGAATATTCATATCCAAAAATGGCGCTCAATGAGCGCCATTTTTATCGTTAGAGGAATATCATCCTGACTTCAATAAGATGAAATCAGGATCTCTTTAAGACTGAACGCGTCTTAACACCGTTTTTAGAGCGTCAAAATCATTGTCTAACTCTTCAGAAAGCAACGTCATCACTGCATGTTTTGCAAGAGGAGCAGGTAATTCAATGTCAGTGCCTAGCACATCGTCAACGACTTCTTTAAATTTGGCTGGGTGCGCAGTACACAAAAATAGCCCCGTTTCTCCCGCTTGTAACTGCTCATCCAAAACTCGATACGCAATGGCACCATGCGGTTCACACAAATAACCTTGCGCGTAAAGTTCACGAACTGAATCCGCACTTTGTGCATCAGATACCGCACCTTTACCTAAGGTATCTAGCCCCCAGCCCTTTAAGCGACAAAGCTCTTCGATGCGCGGCCAGTTGTTCGGCTGACTCACATCCATCGCATTCGATGTGGTCGCTACCGTGGGTTTTGGATCCCATTGACCCGTTTCTAAGTAACGAGGAACGGTATCATTGGCATTGGTTGCCGCGATAAAACGCTTGATAGGTAAGCCCAATGCTTTTGCCAACAGACCAGCGGTTAGGTTGCCAAAGTTGCCACTCGGTACGGAGATGACTAAGTTTTCACGCTGCGCTTTGCTTAATTGTGATGCGGCCTCAAAGTAGTAGCAAATTTGTGCCATTAAACGACTGATATTGATTGAATTTGCAGAGTTTAAACCGATCTCTTGGCGAAGCTTGGCGTCATCAAAAGCCTGCTTAACCAACGCTTGGCAAGCATCAAAGTCACCATTTACCGCGACAGTGTGAATATTGTTGCCCAGAGTGCAGAAGAGTTTTTCCTGTAACGGGCTGATCTTACCTTTAGGGTAAAGTATCACGACCTTGATGTCGGGCATTCCATAAAAGGCATGAGCCACCGCAGCGCCAGTATCACCAGAAGTCGCGGTTAAAATGGTGATCTGTCCGCCATTTGAAACAGCGGCCAGTGACTGCGCCATAAAGCGACCACCAAAATCTTTAAATGCCAGCGTTGGGCCGTGGAAAAGCTCTAGAGCATAAATGCCGTCTTTCACTTGCTTAATCGGTGCTGGAAACTGAAAAGCCGCATCAACCATCGCATTCACTTGCTCTGCTGGTAATTCATCACCAATCAAGGCGCTGAGAATTTTTGTACTACGAGAGATAAAATCTTCGGCTAGTAACGCGTCAATATCTTCAAACTGAGGCAACGCTGCTGGGAAAAATAGCCCTTGATTGCGTCCTAATCCTTGGCGTACGGCTTGGCCAAAAGAGACTTGTTCATCATTTTCTTTTATGTTGTAAAGCTTCATAGAGCACTTCCTGTAACGGTCGAGCCATTTTTGTCTAAGCGACAAATATGGACGAATCCTTCTTCATTTTGTACATAATGTTGTTCAAGCCAACGAGCAACTCGCTCGGCAACCTCTTTTTCTTTGCAAATACTGAACAGTGTTGGGCCACTGCCGGAAATGCCAGTGGTGAGCGCTCCGGCTGATGCAGCGTATTTACGCGCATCCGAAAAGCCGGGCAGAAGTTTCTCACGATACGGTTCAGCAATCACGTCTTTGATCAGTTTAGCCGCTAGCTCAGGCTGACCTGAGTGACAAGCATGAATGAAACCTGCAAGATGACGTCCATGCGCAATGATGTCCTGTCGACGATATTGTGAAGGTAAGATCGCTCGCGCTTCGGCTGTGGAAACTTTAATCCCAGGATACGCCATCACCCAATACCAATCGTCAAAACAAGGCACTTCTTGGCTGATGATACCTAGCTCTTCAAGCATCAATTGCACGCCGCCTAAGTAGCAGGGGGCAACGTTATCATAATGTATACCGCCTGAAATTTTGCCTTCCATTTCGCCCATCAGCGCTAAAAGCTCAGTCTGATTAAGTGGGTTACCGTGAAACTGGTTCAATGCATCTAAAGCTGCAACAATTGAACAAGCACTGGAACCTAAGCCTGAACCAATCGGCATATTTTTTTCTAACGTCATTTGCAACGGCTTTACTGCAATGCTCTTTTTTTCAAGCTCTCTGGCAAAAACAAGCCAGCAATCGTAAACAATATTCTGCTTTGGATCTTGTGGCAGCTTGTCGACAAAGCGACCTGCAGTTTCGAGTACAAAAGGTTCGCTGCCCGCTTTAACTTCAACACGATCCCCCAATAAACTGCCATCAATTGGCGACACAGCCGCCCCTAAAACATCAAACCCAACGCTCACATTACCAATTGAAGCTGGGGCATACACCACCACACTCATGTCACTTGAACTCATCAATTAAACCCCTAACTTCCAACCTAAGGTGCGCATCACATCAGAGAACACCCCTGCTGCTGTTACTTCTGTACCCGCCCCATAACCACGCAACACCAATGGAATCGGTTGGTAATAACGGCTATAAAACGCCAGTGCATTCTCACCATCTTTGACTTTAAACATTGGGTCATTTTCATCGACCACTGCAATTTTCACCTTGCATTGGCCTTCTGATATTTCACCAACATAACGTAATACCTTACCTTCGGCTGCTGCCTTAGTGGATAACTCTTGGAAATAAGCATCAGCCTGCGGCAAGCGCGCCATAAACTCTTCAACTGTACCCGAAATATCAAAACCCGGTGGCAAAGCAAGATCGACTTTTACGTCATCCAGTTCTAAAGGCATTCCCGCCTCACGAGCTAAAATTAACAGCTTACGAGCCACATCCATTCCCGACAGATCATCACGAGGATCAGGCTCAGTAAAACCTTTGTCTTTAGCTAGCTGCGTAGCTTGACTAAGAGTCATACCTTCATCCAGTTTGCCGAAAATAAACGAAAGAGAGCCAGATAAAATACCGCTGAATTTTTCCAACTCATCACCAGCAGCGATGAGATTTTGCAAGTTTTCAATCACAGGTAAACCAGCACCAACCGTCGTTTCGTACATCAGTTTACGGCGCGAGTTGCGCGCCACTTCACGCAGCTGGTGATAGTAGGCCATGCTTGCGGTATTGGCTTTTTTATTAGGCGTCACAACATGAAAACCCGCAGCCAGAAATTCGGCGTACTGGTTGGCAATCACTTCACTGGAAGTACAATCAACTAAGACAGGGTTAATGATATGGTTACGCTGCACTAGAGAGATAAGCCTTGCGAGGCTAAATTCTTCACTCGCGCTATGCATTCGATCACGCCAATGCTCCAGCGGCAAGCCTTCGCTATCCAGCAATAGTGCCTTACTATTCGCAAGGCCACACACTCGAATCACAATTCCTTTATCGGCTAGTTTGGCTTGCTGACGATGAATTTGGTCAACTAATTCGCCTCCGACACCGCCGACACCGACCACAAACACATCCAAGAAATGCTTAGAATTGAAGAGATTTTCATGACAAGCCTTGATCGCTTCTGAAATTTTATCTTCTGGAATCACCGCCGAAATAGCTCGCTCGGAAGAGCCTTGCGCAATGGCAACAATATTGACGTGAACTTCAGCCAGCGATGAGAAAAATTGAGAAGCCACTCCGCGCGAAGTGCGCATGCCGTCACCAACCAGAGTAACAATCGCAACGTCATCCATAAACTCGACAGGCTCAAGTAGGCCATCTTTTAATTCCAGTTCAAACGCTTCCGATAATGCTCTTTTGGCAAGGGCTTTATCTTGCGCCTCAATACAGAAACTGATGCTGTATTCTGAAGAGGATTGTGTAATCAGCACAATAGAAACGCCTGCGGCAGACATCGCGCCAAACACACGGCTAGCCATGCCGACCATGCCTTTCATGCCAGGGCCGGAGACGTTGACCATAGTCAAATTATTGAGTGTAGTAATACCTTTGATAGCCAGCTTATCTTCACCAGTATCTTGACCAATCAGCGTGCCTGCGCCTTGAGGATTAAAACTGTTTTTGATAAGACACGGAATATGAAATTGTGCAATCGGTGCAATGGTTTTGGGATGTAACACTGACGCGCCAAAATACGAAAGCTCCATCGCTTCTTGGTAGCTGAGTGATTTTAATAAACGAGCATCCGCAACCAAACGTGGGTCACAGTTATAAACGCCATCGACATCGGTCCAAATCTCACAACAATCTGCACGTAAACATGCCGCAAGCACAGCCGCAGAATAATCCGAGCCATTACGGCCTAGACAGACCAATTCACCCTTTTCATTACCAGCCGTGAAACCCGGCATAATGTTAACATGCGCTTGCGGAAGTGGATTTTGCTTGAAATTTTGCGTGGAGATCTCAACATCAACCATTGCCTCAAGGTACTCACCTTTAGCAAAAAGATATTGTACTGGATCAATCAGTGCAGCCGCTTGTCCTTTTGCTTCAAGTACCGCTTTCATCAGTTGGATAGAGACTCGCTCACCTTTACTGATAATGCGCGCATTGACGTTGTCTGGGCACATACCGAGTAAATTAATGCCGTGTACAAATTGACGCAGCTGAGACAGTGACGTTTTTACTTGATTGTCAAAAGCGGCCGAATCCACATTAGGTAATTGTGCTTTGATGCCAGCGAGTAGATCGAAAAATGAGAATTCAAGCTCCGCTATTTGGCGTTCTGCTTCGCCATTACGCAAAGCACTCTCAATAACTGCCACTAATTTATTGGTGGTTTTTCCCGGTGCAGAGAGCACGACGGCGACTTCTTCTTGCTGTACATTGTTAACGATGATATCTGCCGCCCTTAAAAAACGATCAGCATCGGCTAACGATGAACCTCCAAACTTTAATACTCGCATCCCTTCCTCCAAAACAGTTCAAATTGGTATAAAAAAAGGCCTGTATCTGGTGGGATACAGGCCTTTTTTGTAAAAACTTTTCGCTCAGCGGCCCGCCCCAACATGTGTCATGTCGGTAATAATAATGGTGGTTGTCATTACTACTAGGCTGCGCTGTAACATAGAAAAATTTAAATACTCGTGTGTTTAATTGTCTTTACGTTTACCTTACTTCGTCATCATTAGTCAACGAAAATCTGCTATTTTTATAGTCATTCCGAATTAATCAAATTTAAAACCACCACACAAATAAGATACTTATTGCACATTAAGTGCAACCATTTTACACATAAGCAAATAACAAAATGCTATATATATAACGCTGTCATCATGTGAAATTTGTGCTTTAATTGTTGTTACCGCAGTGGACGCAGTAACTCAAAACAATAATAAGGAGAGGCAGATGAAACTAAAAGTTGCACTATGTTTATTTCTGCTTGTCTCTTTATCTAGCATGGCCAATACCTTACCTGCACTTCCTTCTTCACAAAGCCAATCTCCACATCGCTTATTTCTTTCAAGCGAAAGTGATGGTCAACAATTTGATAGTTGGACTATTGATGGCGGTTATTCTTATAATCTTTTTGACAATTTAGATCTGTACATTGGAGCGAGAATAAATAATTCCGACTACGGCTCCGAAAGTGGTTTTTTAAGTGGCCTCAGCTACCAGCTAACCCCCAAATTATCACTAAAAAGCACCTTGCGTTCAGCCGCCAGTAATCCGAATGATACGAGCAGTGCCGATGCTATGGCGGCGGAGCTATCTAGCCGACTTCAACTGTCAGAAAACGTTGATTTACATGCCACCCTTGATTATCAAGAGTGGCAACAAGGCGTTCAATTTGGGGTGGGTTTCAGATTCTAGTGCCAGTCTAGCGCTTGAGTTGACGTTAAAACACCATTCCAATCGGCATAAACATAGTCACCCGGCTGAATCATCTGGTTGAGGATAGTCAGCGTCACATTAATTTCGCCTGCACCTCTCTTATCGGTCTTAAGTGGACAACTCGCTAACGCTTTCACGCCTAAATCCATTTGCGATAACGCAGCAACATCGCGTATCGCTCCATAAATGATGACCCCTTCCCAACCGTTTTCAATCGCCATGATCGCCAGTTGGTCACCCAATAACGCTCTTTGACACGAACCGTTACCATCGACGACTAAAACTTTACCTTTACCATTTTGGCTTAATACGTCACGAACTTTAGAGTTATCGTGATAGCAACGCACGGTGACAATTTGCCCCCAAAAAGCACTCCTTAAACCAAAAGTTTGCAAAGGCAAATCCAATATATTGATTTGCGATTCAAATTTATCGCAAATATCTGGTGTGATATCTATCATCCTTCTTCCTTGATTATTGTTTATTATTTTCATCTGACACATTAGACGCGCTGTAAAACCACAGCTCAATGAACCATAATGCCAGATACTTTACTCACCTATTCATACAAACGATGCAAAGAAAAACCCGCTGAGAATGAGCATAACTTGGCGGCCAACTGCATTTAAAAGACTGAATATTCATATTGGTGACATCCATAATAGTGCGATATCCCCCGCTGTAAACGTTGATTTTTTACGCAATTCCCATTTTTTGACAAGTATCGAGTTAACAAGTTCTTTGCTGGTAAATTTCTATTTGAGGTAAAGCCCATTGCGCCTAATGCTACCATCCCCAGCGAAAATCCCCAAAAAGCATGCTATTTGCATGGGTAATGTGGTGTAAATTTACAACTGCTTAAGACGATTAATATTTGTTACATTAGAACTCTTGATGTAAATCAACAAAGTGATTGGAATTAACATTCTGCCGTTGTTAGCATGCTGTTAACATTATAGAATCCGCCTTAAAGACTAGTAGAACACCGAGGGTATGGAGACCTCAATGCAAGATATGCCTAAGGACGGCGGGCAACTGAAGTAAGTGTTTTTTTCAAAACTTTAGTTTATTATCGGCAGCAGATTACCTGTATGTTGCAATTTTTTGCCTACAATTAATTCTATTAGCACAATTTTTTCACAAGTTTAGGTACCGCCAATGCAAACCCCGCAGATTCTTATCGTTGAAGATGAGCAAGTAACTCGTAACACTCTTAAGAGTATTTTTGAAGCAGAGGGATACGCTGTTTTTGAGGCCAGTAACGGTGAAGAGATGCACCATGTGCTGTCTGATAACCCCATTAACTTGGTCATTATGGACATCAATTTACCAGGTAAAAACGGCCTTCTGTTAGCTCGTGAACTTCGTGAACAGGCTAATGTTGCACTGATGTTTTTGACTGGTCGTGATAATGAAGTTGATAAAATCCTCGGTTTAGAGATCGGGGCTGATGACTACATCACCAAACCATTTAACCCACGTGAACTGACGATTCGTGCTCGTAATCTTCTAGGTCGTTCAATGAATACCAATACGACTCAAGAAGAAAAACGCAGTGTGGAAAAATATGAGTTCAACGGTTGGGTATTGGATATCAATAGCCGTTCTTTAGTGAATCCGGATGGTGAAGGCTACAAGCTTCCTCGCTCAGAATTCCGCGCTTTACTGCACTTCTGTGAGAACCCAGGAAAAATCCAAACTCGCGCAGATTTGCTTAAAAAGATGACTGGCCGTGAATTGAAACCACACGACAGAACCGTAGATGTGACGATTCGTCGTATCCGTAAACACTTTGAATCAGTCTCAGGTACGCCAGAGATCATCGCCACAATTCATGGCGAAGGCTACCGCTTCTGTGGTGATCTAGAAGACTAAACGTCTACCCCCAGATAGTTAGAAGCCCTTTAACCTCAGGTTAAAGGGCTTTTTTCATGGCTGACTACTGCGCGTGGAGCCGTTCTATAAATCTAATAGACTTTGTCGATGAAGACGCTCTTTTCGATAAGCCACTGCGCTGTTGTACCATCGCTCAATTGCAAAGCTACATTAACGGGCTTATCCACATTAAGCTGCATCGGCCATTCAAACACAACTTCCCATTGATCTTCACTTTGAGTCCGTAAATCTAACGATTCACTGCCCACCAGCCAATTTTTATCCCTTTGCTGGACCATCAACGCATCAATCGTTAAATTGGCAGGTAATATTGCCGACGAATCCAATCTTAATGTCCCATGCACAAGAGGTATTTCGCTCTCATTAGCTATAGGCATTTGATTGATCCAAAGGTTACTTTTCAACCCAATGGTGATATTTGATATCACGGCACTGCTGTCCTGCAGCCAATTCACTTGCGGTGAACAACAGCCAGATAGTAGCGCCATGACTAATGAAGCCAACCCGATTTTTTTCATACCATTACCTTTGAGTTAACCATTGTTTCAAGACTTGAATATCGTGTTGATACCCATTTTTAATTTCATCTATCCAGTCACCAATATTTTCCCACCAAGCAGGTAGCTCTGGCGACTGTGCCTTTTGTGCAACGTTTTGGATGTGTTTCAAACCAATTGAACCCGCAGCACCCTTGATTTTGTGTGCTTCTGAAACAATGCCTGCTTGATCTTTTGCTACCATATTGGAATCTAGCACTTCAACGTAACTGGGCATCATCTGCTCGAACATTTGGATACTTTCCAGCACAGGTTTCGGGCCAACAATATCGATATAAGACTCAAGCATTTCAAGATCGAGCAAATGCGTGTTCAACTCACTGTGTTCTTCTGAGGCAGCCTTAACCTTAGCGTCGGCAAGTTGAATCGCCTCACTATGGGTGAATTTTGCAATCACCTCTTGAATCGCCAGTACTGACAATGGTTTACTGATCGCGTCATCCATCCCTTTCTCTAGATATTCAGCTTTATTTTTCAATACGTTGGCGGTCAATGCAACAAGTGGCGGAAGGTTATCATAAGTTTCTCGATAAAACGCAGCGACATCAAACCCGGTCATGTCTGGCAGTTGAATGTCGAGGAAAACCAGATCGTACTTTTGCGGCACAAATTTTTGTTTGGCTTCTTCACCTGTCATAGCGACGGTAACCGTGTGTCCTAAACTTTCTAGCAAAGAACGAGCAACTGTAATATTGAGCTCAATATCTTCAACCATAAAAATGGCTAAACTTTTTTGAGGAACGGGTAACGTTGGTTTGAATTGGGCATCTTGTGCCAAAGGCACACGAATTGAAACGGTGAAGGTGCTACCAAAACCTTCTTCACTGCTCACAGAAATATCACCATCCATCAAGTTGATTAACTGGCGAGATACCGCTAAGCCAATCCCCGTGCCAACAGCGTGCAAATTGTCCTTACCCGATTTAACTTGGTAATACATGGCGAAGATTTTATCGAGTTCAGCTTCCGGTATACCAATGCCTGTGTCTTCAACTTCCATGGTAATGTGCGCAAACTTATCCTCAATGTCAGCGCAGACCGTCATGACGACGCCACCTTCTTTGGTAAATTTCATCGCATTGCTTATCAGGTTCCACAATACCTGACGCAGGCGCGTAGCATCCACTTCAATCGCAACAGGTAAATCACTGAGCCGTTCGAGATCAAACCTAAGCCCTTTTTGCTCTGCCATCAACGCCGAGATGCTTTCAATTTCAGCAACAAATTCTTCAAAATTCAACGGCGCTGGCAGTAGCTCTAGTTTCCGGCGGTCAAACTTATCCATATCAATGATATCGTTGAAGATATTACCTAACGTAATGGCACTGACATTAATGGTCTGCATGTACTTACGCTGTTCTGGGGTCATGGGGCTATCGAGCAACATGCGGCTCAAACCAACGATACCGTTGAGTGGTGTGCGCAATTCGTGGCTGATGGTCGAAATAAAAGTGGTTTTATCCCGGCTCGCTTTTTCCAAAGACTCTTGATTGCGTTTACGTTCGGTAATGTCTCGCCCAAAGCCCACCAACCCTAAGTGGCGGCCATCTTTGCTATAAAAAGGGACTTTACGCAGTTCAAAATAGTTTTTGCGGCCATCAGGGTATTCAAGCCACTGCTCATAAGTGATGGCTTGATTGTCAGCAAACACTTTTTCGTCAGTTTCAACGATCTGTTGCGCGACTTCTTTGCTATAGACATCCCACGGAGTTAACCCAACCAACTGATGCTCACGCTTGCCCGTTAGCTCTTCCATCGCTCGGTTGCAGCCAGAAAAAACGCCGTTCGCATTACGGTAGTAAATCAGATCAGGAGAGGCATCGATAAAAGAGCGCAATAAGGCGGTTCTTTCTGCCAATTCAAGCTGCGTTTTTTCGCGTTGATAGACCTCATTTTCTAAATCGGCCATCGCCTCTTCACGCGCTTCCTCTGCCTTAATTCGCTCTTCAATTTCTTGGTTGAGTTTTTCGATATTTTGCTGAAGCTTATAATTGAGTTCTTGATCGCGTGAGCGCATGTCTTTGAGCTTAGAAACCAACTTCGAGAGGCGTTGACGTGACTCTTCTAACTGATCGACCACCACTGAAAGAAAATAGACCGCCCAAGGCGTGATCAATAAACCAAAAAAGACGGAACGAACGATGTCGATATCATCAACATAACCATTGAGCACCAACGTGATACCAACTTGCACCACCACTGCCAAGGCCACTAAAGCGAGCGCTAGAAGAATGGAGAAACGGAGAATGCCCAGTTTGACCAATAGGTCGACATAGTACTGGGCAAGGTTTTTCATGGGTTTCATTAAACACTTCCATGTAATAACAGTGCCACTAGTCTAACGCGTTTAACGTCGATTCGTCAGCCAAGTTAATCACAAGGATTTGCGAAATTGCTTGAATCTTTAGCTGTTTGGAAGCGTATAGACAAACTGTCGACTTAAGCGTGAGCCTTGTGCGCCACCTTGATTAAGTGCTCGACCTATTTCGGTCATCGCAAGCCAACGATTTTCACACCACAGTGGCGCAAGCAGGGTCGGCCGCCGGGCGGCTGACGAGACTCGGTGATAAATGATCTCAGGTGGCGTCATTTGAATCAATTCACTCGCAATGGAAACATACTCTTCTAACGTTGGCGCTTGTAATTTTCCTGCTCGCCACGCTTTGGCCATCGTACTGCCTTCAACAATATGCAACCCATGTAACTTGATACCATCAGTGCCTACCGTTAAGACTTGCTTTAAGGTTTGAAGATTATCGGTACGCGTTTCTTTAGGTAGCCCCACAATGAGATGCGTGCATACTTTGATCCCCAAGGCTCGAGCGCGCTCAGCGATCAACGCATAACATTCAAAATCATGACCACGGTTGATCCGTTTGAGCGTTTGATTATTGGCGGTTTGCAAACCCAGTTCGAGCCAAATTTCAAAACCTTGTCGCACATAATCGGCCAATAAATCGAGCACAGCATCGGGTACACAATCAGGCCGAGTGCCAACGCATAACCCAACAATGTCAGCCGATTGAAGCGCTTGCTGATATATATTTTTCAACACCTGCACTTCCGCATAGGTACTGGTATAAGCTTGAAAATACGCGAGATATTTTTTGGCACGTTTGATTTCACCAGCGCGTTCTGTCAATTGCTGCTCAATACTTTGGGCTTGTGTTTCTTCATCAGCAAAAGAAGCGACATTACAGAAGGTGCAACCACCTCGCCCAATCGTGCCATCTCGATTCGGACAGCTAAAACCACCATGCAGGGTCAGCTTGTGAACTTTTTCGCCATAACGGCGCTGCAGATCTTGGCCGATCGTGTTAACCAGTTGATGTAATTGCATTGAAGAAATACCGCTTATAGATAGTAATGAATCTCAGTTAGATTTATGTAACTAAATTACATCCCTGCAAAATAAATTCACAAAGAGTAGCCGTATCAAACACTCTCCAACCTAACAAAAATCAATAAACATTCATAAAAACAGCGTTATTTGCTTAATGTTGCACCAATGTTAAACGGTACATGCATTTTTAACGAAAAAAATGGGCGACTAAAATGAGTTTTCGTTGGAATTCCTATAAACAAAATTGTAGGATACTTACACATCCGCCCTATTTTTTGTGATGTTCCTTACATAAATAGTTGTGGAAAAATCGGTGATATTCGCACCCCTCCTATACAAACCACTAGCAAGTGGCATAAATAAATTGAATATCACTAAGGAATGTTTTTCTCGCCATATTTTTCCGGCGAGAGACGGAAAGGATTCGAACCCGCCAACACAGGCAGGTTTAGATTGATAACAATTAAAGGACAAGTCGCATCGCTAAGTATGCCTTAGCACACGTGCGTCTAAATTGAACTGGAAGGATGTATCTATGGTAGATAGAGAGCAGGATTCACGAGGTCTATATACTCCTGAATTGGAGCATGACGCTTGTGGTATCGGTTTTGTTGCCCACCTGAAAAACCGTAAGTCTCACCAAGTAGTGACTCAAGCTTTAGACATGCTTGCTCGTATGGAACACCGTGGTGGCCAAGGCTGTGACCCATGTTCTGGTGATGGCGCAGGTATCTTATTACAAAAACCCCATGAGTTTTTACTTGAAGAGACCGTTAAACTTGGCTTAAAACTGCCTTCGTTTGAAAAGTACGGCGTCGGCGTGGTGCTGTTTCCAAGAGATGAGCACAAACGCGCCCAGTGTCGTGATATTTTAGAACGCAACGCCAAGAGACTCGATTTAGAAGTACTGGGTTATCGCGTTTTGCCAACCGATAACTCCATGATTGGCGCAGACCCACTTAGCACTGAGCCTCAATTTGAGCACGTTTTCATCTCCGGTGGCCCAAGTACCACCCCCGCAGAATTAGAGCGTAAATTGTACGTTCTGCGTAATTACACCGTTCGCGTCTGCTTAGAAAGTGTATCTAACATTGGTGATGATTTTTACATCAACTCCATGTCTTACAAAACCTTGGTGTATAAAGGTCAGCTCACCACAGAGCAAGTACCACAGTACTTCCTTGATCTACAAAATCCGACCATGGTGACCGCGCTGGCACTGGTGCATTCTCGTTTTTCGACCAATACATTCCCTAAATGGCGCTTAGCTCAGCCTTTCCGTTACATTGCGCACAACGGCGAAATCAACACAGTTCGCGGCAATTTAAACTGGATGAAAGCGCGCGAAGCGATCCTCGAATCAGATTTGTTTACACAAGCTGAAATCGACATGCTGCTGCCAATTTGCCAAGAAGGCAGTTCAGATTCCGCCAACTTCGATATGGCATTAGAGTTACTGGTTCTGTCTGGCCGCAGCCTGCCACACGCCCTGATGATGATGATCCCTGAAGCGTGGCAAGAAAATAAAAATATGGATCCAACCCGCCGCGCATTTTACCAATACCATGCTAACGTCATGGAACCGTGGGATGGCCCAGCATCAGTATGTTTTACTGATGGTGTACAAGTTGGCGCAACACTGGACCGTAACGGCCTGCGCCCATCACGTTATACCGTGACTAAAGATGATTTTCTGATCATGGCTTCAGAATCTGGCGTGGTTGAAATTGCACCAGAGAACGTGGAATACCGCGGCCGTTTACAGCCCGGACGTATCTTTGTCGCTGATTTAGAGCAAGGACGCATCATTTCTGATGAGGAAGTGAAAGACAGCATTGCGAATGCTCAGCCCTACGCCAAATGGGTTGAAGAGAACCTCCTCAGCTTGAAAAAACTGCCTGAAGCGAGCAACCAGTACAGCCAACCTGCTCCTGAGAGTCTAATGTCCCGCCAACAGTCGTTTGGCGTCAGCTCAGAAGAGGTGAATGAAATCATTCTTCCTTTGGCAAAAACCGGTTATGAACCGCTTTCGGCCATGGGGGCAGACTGGCCTCTGGCAGTGCTTTCGCATCAATCACAGCATCTCTCCAACTACTTTAAGCAACTGTTTGCTCAGGTCACCAACCCACCGATCGACCCGATCCGTGAAAGAATGGTGATGTCGCTCAATACTTACCTCGGTAAAGATCAGAACTTACTGACAGAGACGCCCCTGCACTGCTTAAAAGTCGAATTGGAATCTCCTGTTCTTTCCAACTCTGAGCTTGAGAAACTGCGCGCTATTGATAACGAACATCTGCAAGCGAAAACCTTAGATATCGTATTTCAAGCCAGTGAAGATCAAGGCAAATTGGAACGCGCGCTGAAACGCATTTGCCAATATGCAGAAGATGCGGTTATCGATGGTTACTCGATTATTTTATTGACTGACCGCGCGGTAAACTCAAACCATGCGGCGATCCCTGCAATGCTCGCTGTCGGTGCAGTTCATCACCACCTGATCCGCAAAGGCTTACGAGCTAAATGTGACATAGTGGTAGAAACCGGCGACGCGCGTGAAACGCACCACTTTGCGACATTGATTGGCTATGGCGCAAATGCGGTTAACCCGTATTTAGTCATTGAAACCATTATCGATTTACAACGAGTCAAAAAACTCGACCCGACCATTGCAGCGAAAGATCTGTTTGACAATTACCGCAAAGGCATCAACGGCGGGCTGCTGAAGATCTTCTCCAAAATGGGCATCTCCACATTGCAGTCTTACCACGGTGCGCAAATTTTTGAAGCGTTGGGCATCAGCAAATCAGTGGTAGATAAGTACTTTACTGGCACTGTATCGCGCATCCAAGGTTTGACCATTGATGACATCGCAAAAGAGGTGTTAGTTCGCCATCGCGTGGGCTACCCGACTCGCGAAGTTCCAGTGCAAGTGTTGGATGTGGGCGGCGTTTATCAGTGGAAACAGCGTGGCGAAAAACACCTGTTTAACCCAGAGACGATTTCGTTGCTGCAACAATCAACACGCAACAAAGATTATGTGCAGTTCAAGCAATACGCGAAAGCGGTAGATGACCAAGGCGACAACGCTGCCACGCTGCGTAGCCAGCTTGATTTTGTTAAAAATCCAGCCGGTTCGATTCCCATTGAGGAAGTGGAACCGATTGAACGTATTTTAAAACGCTTCGCAACCGGTGCCATGTCGTTTGGTTCAATCTCCTACGAAGCGCACTCAACGTTAGCCGTGGCGATGAACCGTATTGGCGCGAAATCCAACTCGGGTGAAGGCGGTGAAGATCCAGCACGCTTTGAACGCAAAGAAAATGGCGATTGGGAACGCTCTGCAATTAAACAGGTCGCTTCTGGTCGTTTTGGCGTGACCTCTTACTACCTCACCAATGCCGATGAACTACAGATCAAAATGGCTCAAGGCGCGAAACCAGGTGAAGGTGGGCAACTGCCGGGTGATAAAGTCGATGATTGGATCGGTGCGACACGCCACTCGACTCCGGGAGTCGGTCTTATTTCACCACCACCGCATCACGATATCTATTCGATCGAAGATTTGGCGCAGCTGATCTTTGATTTGAAAAACGCGAACCGTACCGGCCGCGTCAACGTGAAATTAGTTTCCGAAGCCGGGGTTGGTACTATCGCCTCCGGTGTGGCTAAAGCCAAAGCGGATGTGGTATTAATTGCTGGCTATGATGGCGGCACGGGTGCATCACCGATGTCTTCGATTCGTCACACAGGCTTACCTTGGGAGCTCGGCCTTGCTGAAACGCACCAAACCTTGCTTAAAAATGGCCTGCGTAATCGCATTGTGGTGCAAAGTGACGGTCAGATGAAAACACCACGTGACCTTGCAATGGCGACATTGTTAGGCGCGGAAGAGTGGGGAATTGCCACCGCTGCACTAGTGGTTGAAGGGTGTATCATGATGCGTAAGTGTCATAAAAACACCTGCCCAGTAGGGATTGCGACACAAAACAAAACCTTGCGTGAGCGCTTTGATGGCCGCGTAGACGATGTCGTCACCTTCTTCCAATACATGGCGCAAGGCTTACGTGAAATCATGGCTGAACTGGGTTTCCGTACTATCGATGAAATGGTTGGCCAATCGCATAAACTGAAAGTGCGTGACAACATCAACCACTGGAAATACAAAAACCTCGATTTGTCACCAGTGTTGTACATTCAAGAGCCTCGTGCAGAAGATGGTGTTTATTGCCAAACCAAACAAAATCATCATCTAGAAAACGTGCTAGATCGTCAGCTAATTCAAGTAGCCAACCCCGCGCTTGAGAAAGGCGAAGCGGTTAACGCAGTCTTCCCTATCGTCAACACTGACCGTAGTACGGGTACTATGCTGTCGAACGAAATATCGAAGGTATATAAAGACCAAGGTCTACCTCAGCCAATGAAAGTTAAATTCAACGGCTCCGCAGGACAATCATTCGGGGCATTCCTTGCTAAAGGGGTGACGTTTGAAGTGGAAGGTGATGCCAACGATTATTGGGGCAAAGGCTTATCTGGCGGTACGTTAGTGCTCTACCCTGACACGCGCTCAACCATCATTGCGCAAGATAACATCGTGGTGGGTAACGTCTGTTTCTATGGCGCAACTTCTGGTGAATCCTATATTCGCGGCCTTGCTGGAGAACGTTTCTGCGTGCGTAACTCAGGAGCTAAAGTGGTCGTAGAAGGTATCGGCGATCACGGCTGTGAATACATGACAGGTGGAGTCGCAGTGATCCTCGGTTCGACAGGACGTAACTTTGCGGCTGGTATGAGCGGCGGTGTAGCCTACGTGTGGAATCGACATGGAGACTTCGAAACTAAGCTTAACGCTGAATTGGTTGATCTCGACCCACTGCAACAAGAAGATACCGATCTGCTACGTGAGATGCTCAACAAGCATGTTCAGTTCACAGGAAGTGAAGTGGCTCAGTTATTCCTTGATAATTTTGAAGCAAACCTTACCCAAATGGTAAAAGTGATGCCGCGTGACTACAAAGCGGTTCTTCAAAAACGCAAGGCTGCAGCTGCGCAAGTACAAACGGAAGAAGTGGAGGCCGTATAAATGGGTAAGCCTACTGGATTTTTAGAACATGGCCGCGAGCTGCCAAAAAAGCTCGATCCAACGGTTCGCATTCAAAACAACCAAGAGTTTGTCCTCAACGAAGAGTTTGGTAGCAAAATTAATACTCAAGCGTCTCGTTGCATGGACTGCGGAGTACCGTTTTGCCATAACGGTTGCCCTATCGGTAACATTATTCCTGAATTTAACGATGCCGTTTATCGTGATAGTTGGGAAGAAGCTTGGAAGATCTTAAGCTCAACCAATAACTTCCCCGAGTTTACGGGTCGCGTGTGCCCTGCACCTTGCGAAAGTTCGTGCGTACTCGGGATCAACCAAGATCCCATTACCATCTGTAATATCGAAAAAACCATCGTGGAAACGGCTTATCGCGAAGGCTATGCCAAAGCGAAAAAGCCGCGTTCTCGTACTGGAAAAACCATCGCCATCATTGGCTCTGGCCCAGCAGGTTTGGCCGCAGCTGAGCAGCTGAACAGCGCGGGTCACTCAGTTACTGTGTTTGAACGTGATGAAAAAGTCGGCGGCCTGCTGCGTTTTGGCATTCCGGATTTCAAACTGGGTATGGACGTTATTGATCGCAAAATCAATTTGATGGCAGAAGCGGGCGTCAAGTTTGAAGTAAACGCACATATCGGTGTTGATATCAACGCACAGCAACTGCGCCAAGAGTTTGATGTCATCTTGCTTACTGGTGGCTCTACCGTGCCTCGTAATCTGCCGATTCCGGGGCGCGAGTTAAAAGGGGTTCATTTTGCGATGGAGTTTCTGGCACAAAATAACCGCCGCGCGAATAACATGGATCTTAAAACTGACGAGATCCACGCTAAGGGTAAACATGTGGTGGTGATTGGTGGTGGTGATACTGGTTCTGACTGTGTCGGAACCTCAAACCGACACGGCGCCGCAAGCATAACGCAAGTTGAAATCATGCCGATCCCAGCCAATAAACGCCCAGCCAACATGCCTTGGCCGCAATATCCAATGATTTTGCGCACCTCAACCTCCCACGAAGAGGGCTGCGAACGTCATTGGAATATTCTAACCAAAGAGTTCCTCGGCAACGAGCAAGGTCAAGTCACGGGGCTACGTGTTGCTGATATCGTTTGGCAAGATGCAAAACCGGGTGAGCGCCCGAACTTTGATGAAGTCGCGGGCAGTGAACGTATTATTGCGTGTGATATGGCTTTCCTTGCCATGGGCTTTTTACATCCAGAACCACATGGTGTACTTGCTCAGCTTGATATCAAGTTAGATGAGCGTGGCAATGTGGCAACACAAGGTTTTGCGACCAACCAAAAAGGTGTTTTCGCTGCAGGTGATATGCGTACAGGACAATCGTTAGTCGTGCGTTGTATCAATGAAGGGCGCGAGTGCGCACGCGAGATCGACGCTTACTTGATGGGCAACACCAACTTAGAAGCGAAAGCCGACTCATTGATGCTTTCAGCCTAGTGCCTCGCGCTCTTTTCGCTGGTTCAAGGTGATCCAGAGCGCTAAGCCGCGATGATTCCTTCCAACGTTCTACTTTTTGGCCAGCATTTAATGCTGGCCTTTTTTATGGCTAATTCTTATTCCATGAGATTACCCACGTTAACAAACTGTAACAACAAAAATTCTATCTCATTGAATATATTATATTAATCTAGATGATTAGGTGGTAAATCCCATTGCAACATGATTTTTCACCAACAACTTGACCTTTTGCACCATAAGCTATAGGTTGTGAAGTCAGTGAAAATTAAAATAATCATTTTTGTTAAAATTTAAATTGAGAGTGAACGCATAATTACCCACTTAAAACAACAAAAATAGAATAGTTAGTCATTTACTGTCTGGATGACAGAGAAGCAAAGGGAGAATTGCAATGGCTCTATATGATCCAAGTTTAGAGAAAGACAACTGTGGATTTGGTTTGATCGCCCACATGGAAGGCCAAACCAGCCATAAATTAGTCAGAACCGCGATTTCAGCATTAGATCGCATGACCCACCGTGGCGGCATCGCAGCCGATGGTAAAACCGGTGATGGCTGTGGTCTATTACTACAAAAACCAGATAGTTACCTACGGCTCATCGCTGAAGAAAAAGGCTGGAAGCTCGCCAAACAGTATGCGATTGGTATGATTTTCTTCAGCCAAGATCCGGTCAAAGCGCAATCAGCGCGCGATATTATCAACAAAGAACTGGCGCAAGAAACACTCACAGTGACAGGTTGGCGAACCGTACCAACGAACCAAGCTGTACTTGGCCCTATTGCTGCCGAATCTGTGCCTGATATTCAACAAGTCTTTATTAGTGCTCCCGCTGGTTGGCGTGAACGAGACATTGAACGACGCCTTTACATTGCTCGCCGTCGCATTGAAAAACAGATCACCGAAGATCGTGATTTCTATATTTGCTCACTATCGACTCAAGTCATTGTTTACAAAGGCTTGTGCATGCCTGCTGACTTACCGCGCTTTTATCTTGACCTAGCTGATCTACGGATGGAATCAGCCATTTGCTTGTTCCACCAGCGCTTTTCAACCAATACTCAGCCACGTTGGCCACTGGCACAGCCGTTCCGCTACTTAGCGCACAATGGTGAAATCAATACTATCGAAGGGAACCGTCAATGGGCGCGAGCACGGGCTTACAAATTTGCCTCTCCCCTACTACCGGATCTGCAAACCGCCGCGCCATTTGTCAATGAAACTGGTTCCGATTCATCAAGCTTAGACAACATGCTCGATCTGTTTTTAGCGGGGGGAATGGATATTTTCCGTGCCATGCGTATGTTAGTGCCGCCGGCGTGGCAAAATCACCCTGATATGGACCCAGACCTTCGTGCCTTTTACGACTTTAACTCAAAACACATGGAGCCATGGGATGGCCCAGCTGGCATTGTGTTATCGGATGGCCGTTATGCTGCTTGTAACCTTGATCGCAATGGCCTTCGCCCTGCGCGTTATGTGATCACCAAAGATAAACTCATCACCCTCGCCTCTGAAGTCGGAATTTGGGATTACGCGCCCGATGAAGTGGCTGAAAAAGGCCGCGTTGGGCCCGGTGAACTGCTGGTGATCGACACCCGTCATGGGAAATTGTGGCAATCTAGTGAAATTGATAACGATCTCAAAAGCCGCCACCCTTATGGCGAGTGGATGAAAAATAACGTCCACCGATTAACGCCATTTTCTGAACTCAGTGACGATTTGGTGGGCGAGCGCAGCTTTGACAATGACGAGCTGAAAACCTATCAAAAACAGTTTGCAATGAGCAACGAAGAGATTGATCAAGTACTGCGCGTACTGGGAGATGTAGGCCAAGAAGCGGTGGGATCAATGGGTGATGATACGCCGATGGCGGTGCTCTCTTCGAAAGAGCGCTTGGTTACCGATTATTTCCGCCAAAAATTTGCCCAAGTTACGAACCCGCCTATCGATCCACTGCGTGAAAAGCACGTGATGTCACTAGCCACCAGCATCGGCCAAGAGATGAACGTGTTCTGTGAAACCGATGGTCACGCTTATCGTGTTACCTTTGATTCACCTATCTTGCTCTATTCCGACATGCAACAGCTATTGGAGCTCAGCGACAAACACTATCGCAATACCATTTTAGACATCAATTACGATCCACAGCATAAGGATCTCAAGCAAGCTTTGCTCGAACTTTGCCAACAAGCAGAGGAGGCCGTACGCCAAGGATCGGTATTGATCGTATTGTCTGACCGCGCTTTGCATAAGGATAAACTGCCGATCCCAGCGGCAATGGCAGTGGGCGCAGTACACACTCGCTTAGTCGAAGCCAATTTACGCTGCGATGCAAACATCATTATCGAAACCGCCACCGCACGTGACCCTCATCAATTTGCAGTCTTAATCGGCTTTGGCGCAACCGCCGTCTACCCTTACTTGGCCTACGAAACGCTCGGCAAAATGATTGATGATGGCACGTTGGAAAAAAGCTATCGCGAGGTGATGCAAAACTACCGGTACGGTATCGACAAAGGTTTATTGAAAATCATGTCGAAAATGGGAATTTCAACCGTTGCCTCTTATCGCTGCTCGCAGCTGTTTGAAGCGGTTGGCCTACATAGCGACGTAGTTCAGTTGTGTTTTAAAGGCGTCACCACGCGCATTCAAGGTGCTAACTTCGAAGACTTCCAACAAGATCTATTTAATTTAGCGCGCAAAGCGTGGACCAAACGTAAAACGCTCGAACAAGGTGGCTTATTAAAATACGTGCATGGTGGTGAATACCATGCCTATAACCCAGATGTGGTTGGCACCTTACAAGCCGCAGTTAAATCAGGTGAAAGCGCCGATTACCAAAGCTTTGCCCAGCAGGTCAACGCACGCCCCGTCGCGATGCTACGCGATTTACTGCGCTTAAAAAAATCAGCGACACCGCTAGCACTGGAAAAAATTGAACCCAGTACGGAGCTATTTAAACGTTTTGATTCTGCGGCGATGTCGATTGGCGCCTTAAGCCCAGAAGCCCATGAAGCGTTAGCGACCGCAATGAACCGCTTAGGCGGCTACTCCAACTCTGGTGAAGGTGGAGAAGATCCACGCCGTTTTGGCACTGAACGTAACTCCCGTATTAAGCAGGTCGCATCAGGGCGTTTTGGCGTGACTCCGCATTACCTCACCAATGCTGACGTACTGCAAATTAAAGTGGCGCAAGGAGCTAAGCCGGGTGAAGGTGGCCAACTTCCCGGCCATAAAGTGACCGCAGAAATTGCCAAGTTGCGCTATTCAGTACAAGGCGTAACCTTAATTTCGCCACCGCCGCACCACGATATTTATTCGATTGAAGATTTAGCCCAGCTGATTTTCGATCTCAAACAAGTTAACCCAAAAGCTTTGGTTTCGGTCAAATTGGTTTCAGAGCCGGGCGTTGGTACCATTGCCACTGGCGTTGCCAAAGCCTACGCCGACCTTATCACTATTTCCGGTTATGACGGCGGTACAGCGGCTAGCCCACTCACCTCGGTAAAATACGCTGGTAGCCCTTGGGAACTCGGCCTTGCTGAAACCCAACAAGCGTTAGTCGCAAACGGCCTGCGCCACAAAATTCGACTTCAAGTTGACGGTGGTCTAAAAACAGGATTGGACGTGATTAAAGGCGCGATTTTAGGTGCCGAAAGCTTCGGTTTTGGCACAGCTCCTATGGTCGCGATGGGCTGTAAATTCTTACGGATTTGCCACCTTAATAACTGTGCGACAGGCGTAGCAACGCAAGATGAAACGCTGCGTAAAGAGTATTTCAAAGGCTTACCTGAGATGGTGATGAACTATTTCATCGGTCTTGCCGACGAAGTCCGTGGTTACTTGGCGCAGTTGGGCGTTGAAAAGCTCACCGATCTGATTGGCCGCACCGATTTACTAGAAGTACTTGAAGGGATGACCGCCAAACAAAGCAAATTGGACTTATCCGGTTTATTGGAAGCGCCAGTATCCGCTCAGGGTCATCCGCTTTACTGGACTCAACCCAATACACCGTTTGATAAAGGACAACTTAACCAACAATTTGTCGATGACGCTTTAGCGGCAGTTGAAGCACAACAATCGATCAGCTTGTATTACAACGTACAAAATACTGACCGCTCGCTCGGTGCTCGCCTATCTGGTGAAATCGCCAAACGTTATGGTAACCAAGGCGTGGCCGCCTCGCCGATTAAAATTTATCTCGATGGCACAGCAGGTCAGTCATTTGGTGTATGGAACGCGGGTGGTGTTGAGCTTTACCTTACTGGTGATGCCAATGACTATGTTGGTAAAGGGATGGCAGGCGGAAAGCTGGTCATCAAACCCCACCTTGGTACCGCTTTTAACTGCAACGACGCTACGATCATCGGCAACACCTGTTTATATGGCGCAACGGGCGGCAAGCTGTTTGCGGCTGGCAAAGCGGGAGAGCGTTTTGGTGTGCGTAACTCTGGCACTATCACGGTTATCGAAGGCGCTGGTGATAACGCTTGCGAATACATGACAGGCGGAATCGTCGCCATTTTGGGTGCAACAGGCGTTAACTTTGGCGCGGGTATGACGGGCGGCTTTGCTTACGTGATGGATGAAAACGGTGATTTCCAAGGTCGAGTCAACAGTGAATCAGTAGAGGCTATTTCATTGCAAGATCTCTACATTCACCAAGAACATTTACGTGGTTTAATTGCCGAGCATTTGGAAGAGACGGGGTCGGTGCATGCTGAACAGATCTTAGCGAACTTTGATGAATGGATTCCAAAGTTCTATCTCATCAAACCCCAAGCGGCGGATCTGCAAACCCTACTCGGCCATCAAAGCCGCAGTGCCGCCGAACTTCGCGTTCAAGCGCAATAATTGGAAGGAGCCAGATTAATGAGCCAGAACGTATACCAATTTATTGATGTGAATCGAGTTGATCCGGCAAAAAAGCCGCTCACTATTCGCAAAATCGAGTTCGTCGAAATCTACGAACCCTTTACCAAACAGCAAGCGACCGCTCAAGCGGATCGCTGCTTAGATTGCGGCAACCCTTACTGCGAATGGAAATGCCCAGTACACAACTACATTCCGCAATGGCTAAAACTGGCCAACGAAGGGCGCATTATTGAAGCAGCTGAACTATCGCACCAAACCAACAGCTTGCCCGAAGTCTGTGGGCGAGTCTGCCCACAAGATCGCCTCTGTGAAGGTTCTTGTACCCTAAACAATGACTTTGGTGCGGTCACCATAGGTAACATCGAAAAATACATTAACGACAAAGCGTTTGAGATGGGCTGGAAACCAGACATGTCACACGTGGAGTGGACGGATAAGAAAGTGGCGATCATTGGTGCAGGCCCAGCAGGCCTAGCCGCAGCCGATATTTTAGTGCGCAACGGGGTGAAGCCTGTGGTGTTTGATCGCTATCCTGAAATTGGTGGTTTGCTAACCTTTGGTATTCCCTCTTTCAAACTTGAAAAAGGCGTAATGGAAAACCGCCGCCGCATTTTCAGTGAGATGGGCGTCGAATTTCAGCTCAACATCGAAGTAGGTAAAGACATCACACTGCAGACGCTGCTTAATGAATATGATGCCGTTTTTCTCGGTGTCGGGACTTACCAAAACATGCGCGCAGGGCTAGAAAATGAAGAAGCAAACGGTGTTTACGATGCTCTACCCTTCTTAGTGTCAAATACTTATAAAGTGATGGGTTTGGAATCACCCCAACCATTTATTGATATGGCGGGCAAAAAAGTCGTGGTACTTGGAGGCGGAGACACTGCGATGGATTGCGTGCGTACTTCCATTCGCCAACATGCCGCCAAAGTGATTTGTGCCTACCGACGCGATGAAGAGAACATGCCGGGTTCGCGCCGAGAAGTGAAAAATGCCAAAGAAGAAGGCGTAGAATTTATGTTCAACCTGCAACCGCTCGCCATTGAGGTCAATGAACAAGGCCAAGTGAGTGGCGTTAAAGTGGTGCAAACCGCTTTAGGGGAGCCTGACGCCGCTGGGCGTCGCAAGCCCGAGCCCGTTGCGGGTAGCGAACATGTGTTGGCAGCCGATGCCGTTATTATGGCGTTTGGTTTTCAGCCACATGCCATGCCATGGCTTGAGCCATTCGGTGTTGAACTTGATCAATGGGGACGCATTAAGGCCGCGTCGCAGCAATCGTTCCAGTACCAAACCAGTAATGAAAAAATTTTTGCTGGTGGGGATGCCGTACGCGGCTCCGATCTGGTCGTCACGGCCATTGACGAAGGGCGCAAAGCCGCAGAAGGAATACTTGACTACTTAGGTCTTTAAGCCTTAACTGCTTAATATCCTTGAAGGATTCATGGTAACGTGAATCCTTTTTTCTTAGGCCATTTTCCTTCAGCCATCGACACTGCAGCTCGTTTGTATTTTGACGATTGGTAATGAGGATTCATTTGATAAGGACTATCATGCGCGTAGTACTAAGTTTACTGATGTTTGCCACACTAACCGCTTGCAGCCAAGGAGTGACAACTATGACCGATCGCACTGCGACCCCTTGCGGAAATAAACCGAATTGCGTTTCGACTCAAGATGAGCGTAACGCGTTCTCGCTCTCTCCCTTTATCCTCAAAACAGGCGTCTCTTTAGATAAAATTGAAGCGGTTGCGCTTTCTATTCCTCGCTCTAAAACGGCGGTGAAAGAGGACAATTATCTCCGCATTGAATGCACCAGTCGTATTTGGCGATTTGTGGATGATCTTGAACTTAAGATAGAGAACGGGCGTTTAATCGTACGATCTGAATCGCGCATTGGTTATTCAGATATGGGCGTCAATCGTAAGCGAGCAGAAACACTGCGAGAAAACCTCACCAAAGCAGGCTTGATTGAATAGTTGCTCAATATCGCACTGGCGGAAAGTTTCGTGCTAAACTTCGGCCAATTTTGCTATACCCAAACAACTTGGAGTTACAGGTAGGCGGCAAGTGAGTGAGTCCCCATGAGCATAGGCAAACTATGTGATTGGGGTGAGCGAACGTAGCCAACACCGCTGCGGCCTCAAGTAGGAAGGGCATATTCACCAGATATTTACTATTAAACGAATATTTACTACTAACCGAATAAGAGAAACCTCATGAAAATCGGCATTATTGGCGCGATGGAGCAAGAAGTCGCGATATTAAAAAACGCAATCGACAATGTTCAAGAAGTCAGCAAAGCGGGCTGCACCTATTTTTCAGGTCAAATCCATGGGGTGGATGTGGTGCTGCTACAATCTGGCATTGGTAAAGTCGCCGCAGCCATTGGCACCACTATTTTACTTAATGAATACCAACCAGATGTAGTGATTAACACCGGTTCTGCAGGTGGTTTTGATTCAAGCTTAACCATGGGTGATGTAGTCATTTCAAGCGAAGTTCGTCACCATGATGCCGATGTAACAGCATTTGGCTATGAAATGGGGCAAATGGCAGGTCAACCAGCCGCTTTCAAAGCGGATGATGCATTGATCCGCGTTGCAGAACAAGCACTCACACACATCAAAGATAAGCACGCGGTACGCGGCCTGATTTGTACCGGGGATGCTTTCGTTTGTACCGCTGAGCGTCAAAGCTTTATTCGCCAACACTTCCCAACCGTGATTGCCGTTGAGATGGAAGCTTCAGCAATTGCACAAACTTGCCACCAATTCAAAGTGCCTTTTGTGGTCGTTCGCGCCATTTCAGATGTAGCCGATAAAGCGTCGCCGATGTCCTTTGATGAATTTTTACCGCTTGCCGCACAAAGCTCATCAGAAATGGTGATTAAGATGATCGAACTGCTTAAGTAAGCAGTGACCGACTCAACATGGACGAGTTAATCACCTACTTGTATGCCAACGGTACGCTCCTCGTTATGTGGGGAGCGGTTGCCTTTCATCTTATTTTACCCATCCCGCGTAACGCTCATCCCGTCACTTTGTGGCGAAAATTTGCGGAAATATTAGCGGATAAAGTCAATACCAGTAGCAGTTATTCACAAAGCCTACTTTCCGGCACACTGGCTTGGCTATTGATGTGCCTACCCGCATGGGTCACCTTAGTCGCGTTAAAACCTTTGGTATGGCAACCTCAACTATTTGATTTAGCGCTACTATTACTCGCATTTGATTGGCGTAGCCAAGAATTATTAGCCAATCAGCTTATCGGCGCACTCAGCAAAGAAGACAAAAAATACGCTCGCAGCGTGCTTGCCCCTTTTGTGAATCGTGAAACCGATAGCTTGTCTGCGCTGGGGTTAGGTAAGGCGGGGGCTGAAACCGTCATTGTTGGCTATGGGCGCAACGTGATTGCAGTGCTATTTTGGTACGCCTGTTTTGGCGGTATTGGCGCGTTGATGTACCGTCTCATCGCTGAACTCGCCAGAGCTTGGGCGCCTTCGCGAGCGGCGTTTCATCCTTTTGGTATTCCATCGGTACGCTTGCTGGCTGTGCTTGACTTTGTGCCACTGCGCCTATTTAGCCTATTGATTATCATTGGTCGCAACGCATCAAACACCTTCTCAGCCATGTTACAACAAAGCCGCTTATGGCCACTCCCGGGGCCTGCATGGCTGTTAACCGCCGTCGGCAATAAACTATCACTGGCCTTAGGTGGCCCAGCTATCTACGGTGATAAAAAAGCCCTGCGCGTAAAAATAGGCGGACGTATCGCCCCATCAGCCTTCCACCTTGCGCAAATCCAAAAACTGTTAGCTTGGCGTATTTTCGCGTGGATAGCATTAGAGAGCGCGATACTGCTGCTCGTCCATCAAGGATTTTAGATGCGTTTACTGTTTCTCAATATTGTCGTCACGCTGTGCGTAGCTTTTCCAGTTCAAGCGCAAGTTAAACGCATCATTAGCTTAGCCCCTCATGCCACGGAATTGGCCTTTTCGGCTGGCCTTGGTGATAAATTGGTGGCCGTCAGCGAGTACAGTGACTACCCAGCACAAGCACTCAAACTCGAAAAAGTGGCCAATTACCAAGGGTTGAATATAGAGCGCATTCTTACCCTAAAACCGGATTTAGTGATTGCTTGGCCTGCGGGCAATCCGGCGAAGGAGCTCGATAAATTAGAGCAGTTAGGGCTGAGGATTTATACGACAAAAACTCAAAAACTCGATGACATTGCCAATAATATTGAAGCACTTAGCCAATTTGCCGATGATCCGAGTATCGGCCAGCAAGCGGCGCGTGATTTTCGTCAATCACTCATCACTCTGAAACAGAGTTATGGCAGCCAAAGTAAAGTTCGTTATTTCTATCAACTCAGTGAAAAACCGATCATCACACTGGCCAAAGGCAGTTGGCCCAGTGAGGTCTTTGAATTTTGTGGCGGCGAAAATATTTTTGCCAACAGCGCATCCCCCTACCCTCAAGTTGGGATTGAGCAAGTGCTGCTGGCTAAACCTGATGTGATTTTCACCTCTGAACATGCGATAAAAAATGGCACGATGTGGCAAAAGTGGCAACAGCAACTACCCGCTGTACAAAACGGGTTTGTGTGGGCACTGACCTCAGATTGGTTAAATCGACCAACGCCCAGAACACTGCAAGCGATAGAAGAAGTGTGTGAGTACTTTTCCGTCGTTCGCCAAAAACGCTAACGCTTGCGTAATAAAATCTCGTACAATTCCTGCCCGAATTTTGTTCCATTAACGACTAAAGAGAACCCAGTAACATGGACTCCATGCTGCTCTATCTTATTGACTTATTTGGTACAGCTATCTTTGCCATTTCTGGCGTATTATTAGCTGGTCGATTAAAAATGGACCCGTTTGGCGTGGTCGTGCTTGCGAGCGTTACTGCAATTGGCGGTGGAACAATTCGTGATATGGCATTGGGTGCGACGCCAGTCTTCTGGATAAAAGACACCACTTATCTTTGGGTCATTTTCATCACTTGTTTACTCACCATGCTGCTGGTTCGCAGGCCTAAACGCGTTGCTTGGTGGATCTTACCCGTTTGTGATGCAATCGGTTTAGCCGTGTTTGTTGGCATTGGTGTTGAAAAGGCGATGAACTATCAAGACTCGGCCATGGTTGCGGTAATCATGGGCGTTATTACTGGCTGTGGCGGCGGTATTATTCGTGATGTACTGGCCCGTGAGATTCCAATGGTGCTACGCAGCGAAGTCTATGCTACAGCTTGTATCATCGGCGGTCTGTTTCATACCACAGCACTGGCGATGGACTACGATAGCTCAAGCGCCTTTCTGGCCGGAGTCGCCTCAACCTTGATCATTCGACTTGGCGCGATCCGCTGGCACTTATCACTGCCCACTTTTGCACTGAATAAATAAAGCCGATCTCATCAAAACCGCAAACAGTAACATGTACAGACGCTATGGGTTATGGTCGCTTTGCGATAAGATGAGCTAATCTATTCCTCATCGTCATTAATTATGTTGCTAGAAGGTATCGAAACTTTGCTGGTGCTGAGCAAAGAAAAAACCATGGGGCGTACGGGCAGCCTACTCTACATTAGCCAGTCCGCCGTTAGTAAGCGGATTGCTAATTTAGAAAAAAGGGTCGGTAAAAAGCTGATTGAGCCTGATGGCCGACAGATTAAATTAACCACAGATGCACAGGCCTTGGTTGAAACTATTGGCCCAAGCTTTAGTGAGTTATGCGGTTTAATTTTCGATCAGCAATCTTTTACGGATGCCACACTGATCAGGATAGACTGCTCAGAAACGTTAGTCGCTGGCTATATTAATACCACCATGGGGCAGTACCTCAAGCACGATAAGTTCATCACCATCACCACGAACCATACGCCGAGGATTGTTCAGCACGTTCAATCAGGCAAAGCGACATTAGGATTTTGCGCAGGCTACTTACCCGTTAATCATGGGCTAATGACGTTTCATCTGGTAGATGAACCCTTTTACATTGTCAGCCAAACACCCTTATCTTCGTTACCTAAACAGCTCGTTACCAATGATTTATCCAACCCAGCGAACGCCTATCAAGTCGATATATTGGCGAAACTCGCCATCACGCCGCAGATGGAAATGGATTCGTATACGGCCGCAGCACAATTGGCATTAGGAGGCATGACGCCTGCTTTAGTACCACTTTCAGTGATTAAAGCGCTGAACATTGAACCTCGCTATTACTTTGATTTTGATGAACTGCAATCTTTAGTTCGACCTGTTCATCTCTGTCTGCGCAGCAATAGTTATCGCTCGCCAAGGGTCAAAAGATTGATAACAACCATTGCTGATGCTGTTGCCAAAGAAGTTTTATTGCCATTAACATCGACATCACAATAACTAATGGGCGGATCCATTTCTGCCCTTTAGTCACCACTATCTTTGCGCCCATTCTCGCCCCTAAAAAACCACCGACGGCCATCACCAGCCCTATCTTCCAAATCGGCAAGCCAGCAATAACAAAAAAAAGCAGCGCAGCAATGTTTGAAGTGAAGTTGAGAACCTTGGTTCTTGCAGTCGCTTCAATCAACGAAAAATGACCTAACACGACAAAACAGACCGTAAAAATAGACCCGGTGCCCGGACCGAAAAAACCATCATAAAAGCCGATACCAAAACCGACCGTAAAAGCAAAAGCCGTTTCAGACAATGGAGCAGACCCATTGTGGGTTTTCGTCGCGGGTGCAAGTAGAAAATAAAGTGAAATGCCGATCAGCAACAGCGGGATTAAGCTGGTCAACAAACTGGCATCCATATGCTGCACAAGTTCAGCCCCACACGCAGCGCCGATAAAAGTACAAGCTATCGCCAACTTCATCTCTTTTAGGTTCACAATGCCATTGCGTACAAAATACCAAGTGGCGGAGAAACTGCCAAATGAGCTTTGTAGCTTATTGGTAGCCAGCGCTTGAGTCGGTGGCACGCCTACTGCCAGCAAAGCCGGCAAAGTAAGCAAACCGCCACCGCCAGCCATCGCATCAATGAACCCTGCAATCCCTGCAACCAAAAACAACAGGCCTAATACTTCCAGTGAAAGTTCCATTTCTTATCAACGCATTGAACAATAAAAACCAACAATAGCACCACTTAAAAGGTGAAAACAGCGAAAGCCAAGACAACAACCCATTCCCATTTTTCATCAATTAAAAAGCTATCCTCTAGGCCAAATCTCTTCTTCATTGGTAAAACGATTCAATTCGGCCGAATAAAAAAAGCCCGCTTAATTCAGCGGGCAATGAGGTTGTCATGTAGGTCTTAGACCTACTGATTTATTATTTTTTAACGCTTATGCTAAGTGTGCTTTCACTTGCGCGTGTAACTCTTGCACTGACGTAACTGATGACTTCGCATCGGCCGTATGAGACATACAGGTTGCAAAGGCAGCATTCAGTGTTGTGGTGTAGTTGACTTTTTGTGCTAATGCTCCACGACGAAGAACTTTAGAATCTTCAATCGCTTGACGCCCCTCGGCTGTATTAATGATGTAGGTGTATTCATTATTCTTAATACGGTCAAGAATATGAGGGCGACCTTCATGCACTTTATTCACCAAACGTGGGTTAATACCGGCTTCACCTAAAATTACAGCTGTACCGTGGGTAGCATCAAGCTGATAACCTAATTTCACCAGTTTCGACGCTAAATCAACCACACGCTGTTTATCACCTTCACGTACAGAGAGCAGAGCTCGGCCACCTTCAGGATAAACATTACCGCAACCTAATTCCGCTTTTGCATAAGCTTCAGCAAACGTTGCACCCACACCCATCACTTCACCCGTTGAACGCATTTCAGGGCCAAGCAGTGGGTCAACACCAGGGAATTTATTAAATGGCAGAACCACTTCTTTCACTGAGTAGTAAGGAGGAATGATCTCTTTAGTAAAGCCTTGTGACTCTAGAGACTGCCCTGCCATCACGCGCGCGGCAATTTTGGCAAGCGGTGCGCCCGTTGCTTTTGACACAAACGGTACAGTACGAGCGGCACGAGGGTTAACTTCAATCAGGTACACTTGATTATCTTTAACCGCAAACTGCGTGTTCATCAAACCACGAACGCCTAATTCAAACGCCAGCTTCTCAACTTGTTCACGCATCACATCTTGGATTTCTTGGCTTAACGTGTAAGCCGGTAGAGAGCAAGCTGAGTCACCAGAGTGAACACCCGCTTGTTCGATGTGCTCCATGATGCCGCCAATGACGACACGCTCACCATCACAAATCGCATCGATATCGACTTCAATTGCATCATCGAGGAAGCGATCAAGCAGTACTGGGGATTCGTTAGACACACTGACCGCTTCGTTAAAGTAACGACGCAGATCTTGTTCGTCATAGACGATTTCCATCGCGCGGCCACCAAGAACGTAAGACGGGCGTACCACCAGCGGGAAGCCGATGTCTTTCGATTTTTCAATCGCCTGTTCCATTGTGGTCACTGTTGCGTTTTCTGGCTGCAGCAGACCTAAACGATCAACCGCTTGTTGGAAACGCTCACGATCTTCGGCGCGGTCAATCGCATCTGGGCTAGTACCAATGATAGGCACTCCAGCAGCTTCAAGTGCACGAGCCAATTTCAGTGGTGTTTGACCACCGTATTGCACGATGACGCCTTTAGGTTTTTCAACACGAACAATCGCCAATACATCTTCGAGTGTCACTGGTTCAAAATAGAGGCGATCGGAAGTGTCATAGTCTGTTGAAACCGTTTCAGGGTTACAGTTAACCATGATGGTTTCATAACCATCTTCGCGTAGCGCGAGTGAGGCATGAACACAACAGTAATCAAACTCGATACCTTGACCAATACGGTTTGGACCACCGCCGAGCACCATGATTTTGTCTCTATCGGTCGGTTGTGCTTCACATTCGTCATCATAAGAGGAGTACATGTAAGCCGTATCAGACGAAAACTCCGCCGCGCAAGTATCGACACGCTTGTAAACCGGATGAATATTATATTGGTCACGCATACGACGAATTTCACTTTCAGCCACGCCAAGCAGTGAAGAGAGACGCGCATCCGCAAAACCTTTGCGCTTCATCTTGCGTAGAACATCCGCATTTAAGCCAGCAAAACCACCCGCTTTGACTTCTTGTTCCATTTTGACCAGTTCTTCGATTTGTACCAAGAACCAGCGATCAACGTTAGTCAGGTTGAAGACCCCATCCACTGACAAACCAGCGCGGAAAGCATCTGCGATATACCAAATACGCTCAGCACCCGCTTCTTTCAGCTCATGGCGAATTTTAGTCAGTGCATCTGGCGCGTCTAAATCAACCATTTCGTCTAGGCCGTTTACGCCAATTTCCAGCCCACGCAGTGCTTTTTGCAGCGATTCTTGTTGGTTACGACCAATCGCCATCACTTCGCCCACCGACTTCATTTGCGTGGTTAAGCGATCGTTAGCACCGGCAAATTTTTCGAAGTTAAAGCGAGGGATTTTCGTCACAACATAATCAATAGTTGGTTCAAACGACGCTGGGGTTGCACCACCAGTAATGTCGTTCATTAACTCATCAAGTGTGAAACCTACCGCCAATTTGGCCGCAACTTTGGCAATAGGGAAACCCGTCGCTTTCGATGCAAGAGCCGAAGAGCGAGAAACACGTGGGTTCATCTCGATGATCACCATGCGGCCATCTTTCGGGTTGATACCAAACTGTACGTTCGAACCCCCCGTTTCCACACCGATTTCACGCAGTACGGCTAGCGATGCGTTACGCATGATCTGATATTCTTTGTCAGTTAGCGTTTGCGCAGGAGCTACCGTGATCGAGTCACCCGTGTGAATACCCATTGGGTCAAAGTTTTCAATCGCACAGACTATGATGCAGTTGTCCGCTTTATCGCGAACCACTTCCATTTCGTACTCTTTCCAACCGATGAGTGATTCATCAATCAACAACTCGTTGGTTGGCGAAAGATCAAGGCCACGGCGGCAGATCTCTTCAAACTCTTCTTTGTTGTAAGCGATACCGCCGCCGGTTCCACCCATGGTAAATGAAGGGCGAATAATGCAAGGGAAACCCACCATCTCTTGAACGCGGTAAGCTTCTTCCATCGTTTTTGCCGTATCAGCGCGAGGACAAGCTAAACCGATTGACTTCATCGCTTTATCAAAGCGAGAACGATCTTCCGCTTTATCAATCGCATCAGCCGTTGCGCCAATCATCTCAACGCCAAACTCAGCCAGAACACCATGCTTTTCCAGTTCAAGTGCACAGTTCAATGCAGTTTGGCCACCCATGGTCGGTAATACCGCGTCTGGGCGCTCTTTTTCGATGATTTTACGCACTACTTCCCAATGGATAGGCTCAATATAAGTCGCATCGGCCATCTCTGGGTCAGTCATGATAGTGGCAGGGTTCGAGTTAACCAAAATCACTCGGTAACCCTCTTCACGCAGGGCTTTACATGCTTGAGCGCCAGAGTAGTCAAACTCACAAGCCTGACCGATTACAATCGGGCCAGCACCTAGAATTAGAATACTTTTAATGTCAGTACGTTTTGGCATTGTCTACTACTCCGAATTACGCTGTGTGCTTTTTAATTAGTTCAATAAAATGGTCAAACAAAGGGGCGGCATCGTGCGGGCCAGGACTCGCTTCAGGGTGTCCCTGAAAGCTAAAGGCTGGCTTATCGGTGCGGTGAATTCCTTGTAGTGAACCATCAAATAGCGATTTGTGCGTTGCACGAAGTGTGATAGGCAGCGTTGCTTCATCAGCAGCAAAACCGTGGTTTTGTGCCGTAATCATCACCACATTACGATCCAAATCTTTCACTGGATGGTTCGCGCCATGGTGGCCAAATTTCATTTTTACTGTTTTTGCACCAGACGCCAATGCCAAAATTTGATGTCCTAAACAGATACCAAAAATAGGCAGTCCTTTCTCTAAGAACACTTTGGTTGCTTCAATCGCATAAGTACATGGTTCTGGGTCGCCAGGGCCATTTGATAAAAAGACACCATCAGGTTTCAGCGCTAGAACTTCTTCAGCCGAGGTTTGTGCTGGTACCACAGTTAGGCGGCATCCTCGGTCAACCAACATACGGAGGATATTGCGCTTTGCACCGAAATCGTAGGCAACAACGTGATAGGGCAACTCGCTGTCATCTTTCGCTTCAGGAAGTCCACCTTCGAGCGTCCACGAACCTTGTTTCCATTGGTACGCTTCTTTTGTTGTAACTTCTTTCGCAAGATCCATTCCTTTTAAACCGGGGAACTCTTTGGCTTTTACCAGCGCCAATGCTTCATCTAAATGGTCACCTGCCATAATGCAGCCATTCTGAGCTCCTTTTTCACGCAAAATGCGCGTTAGCTTGCGCGTATCGATATCGGCAATGCCCACAATATTTTGTGATTTAAGGTAGTCAGAAAGGGAAAGTTCATTACGGAAGTTAGAAGCGATAAGAGGGAGATCGCGAATCACAAGGCCTTGTGCATGGATAGAAGAGGATTCTTCGTCTTCGGAATTGGTTCCGGTATTGCCTATGTGGGGGTAAGTAAGAGTAACGATTTGTTGAGAATAGGAAGGATCAGTGAGGATTTCTTGGTACCCCGTCATCGAGGTATTAAAGACGACTTCACCAACGGATATTCCATCAGCGCCAATGGATACACCGTGGAACACCGTCCCATCTTCTAGGACTAACAGTGCTGACTTACTCAAGACAACCTCCAGAATAAAAATGCAAAAAATATAAATTAAACTGCAAACTTGTCTTCCTTAAGGCCATTGAGACGCGCCATAGGGTGAATTAGACAAATTGGCGGTATTCTAATGACCACCATGATTACTGTCAACATTTCATAATAAATTAAAGCAACATTTAAAGCGTTAGAGATAAAAAGCGAACCTAAGACAGCAAAAAGATAGGTTTGATGAGTAAAAAAATGAGAATGGAGGAATTAGAATCAGCAAACTGAAACTCTTTGATGCATTTTAAACAATCAACGATAAACAAAATCACGCAAACGTTAATCAAGCAGAGAATAAGTGCAATTTCAGAGATCTAAAACCAAAAGAAAGCAATATCAACTAAAAATACAACAAAAGTAAGTCAGTAAAGTGAAAATAAAGAGAGATAATTAAATCGGTAAAAAGAGGTGTAACAAAGATGCGCCAGCAAACACTGACGCATAATTATGTAATCAAAGATCGTTCAAACCTAACACGTCAGTCATGCTATAAAAACCCGCAGGTTTATCAGCAAGCCAAACCGCCGCTCTCACTGCACCATTGGCAAAAGTCATACGATCCGTCGCTTTATGGGTGATTTCTACACGTTCACCGATATCAGCGAACATCGCGGTATGCTCACCCACGATATCGCCAGCACGAATCGTAGCAAAACCAATCTCATTTTTAGTACGTTCACCGGTAATACCTTCTCGCGCATAGACGGCAACGTCACTCAGTTGGTTACCCATAGCATTAGCAATCGCCTCTCCCATGCCAATTGCGGTTCCTGACGGAGCATCCACTTTATGACGATGGTGGGCTTCAATGATCTCAATATCACAGTAATCACCCATCACTTTAGCCGCTTTTTCAAGCAATTTGAAAACAAGGTTAACCCCAACGCTGTAGTTAGGAGCCATGACAATCGCAATCTGTTGTGCGGCAGCATTGATTTGTGCTCTTTCTGCTTCAGAAAAGCCCGTTGTGCCAATCACTAGCTTCTTACCGTGTTTTTTACATAACTCAATATTGGCTAAGGTGCTCACAGGAGCTGTAAAATCAATGATGACATCGAAGTTATCTACGGCATTCTCTAGGTTATCCACCAACGCGATATCAAATCGCCCTTCACCGCATAACTCACCGATATCAACACCAACCAACGAGGACTCAGGACGCTCTGAGCCCGCACCCACTCGAGCATGGTTATTTTGATAAGTGGCTTTCACCAAATTGCGGCCCATTCGACCCGCCGCTCCTGCAATCGCAATTCTCACCATTGCGTTATTCTCCATTGTGACGACATCAGCTTAAGCTTGCATCGTTTCTCTTCGTTCAAGGTGTTTCTGTAAACTATCAACATTTGCTTGTGGTGGCTAGCGACTTAGGCAAACTCTTTCATGACGCGCTCGACGATGGGCGCATTGGCTTCAGGAAATGAATAGTTTGCCAACTCAGAAACCGCTACCCATTCTCCTTGCTGCCCTTCTTTACCATACGGCTGATGATCAAATTGTGTCACGCAAATAAAATCAAAAGTTAAGGACTTGTCTGAATAGTCAAACTCAAGGTATTGGTAAGGAGATTGCTCAGTAATATGAATACCAATCTCTTCATCTAGCTCGCGGAAAATGGCTTGTTCAATCGTTTCTCCCGCTTCAACTTTGCCGCCAGGGAACTCCCAAAAACCGCCTTTGTGAAGATGATCTGGTCGTTTGGTAATGTAAATTTCTGATTTATCGCTATTGAAGATAATAGCCGCAACAATATGAACACGTTTCATAAAGACTCCGATTCGCCGACTTCCCAACCTAGAAAAGAAAGATGAGAAATATTGAGTTAAAAAAAGAGTCGCCTAAGCGACTCTTGGGGTGATCATTCAAGGGATTAGTTGATCTGTCCGTGGCACTGTTTGTACTTTTTACCGCTACCACAAGGGCAAGGCTCATTACGACCAACTTTACGCTCTTCACGAACCATAGGCTGGTGCCCTTGATCTTCAGAAGCTTCATCTGCAACCGAACTGTCGGCACTTTGGTGCTGGAACTGTTGGCGACGCGCGGCTTCTTCCGCTTGCGCTTGACGCTGTGCTTCCATACGTTCAACTTCTTCTTGCTGTTGTACGCGCACCTTCGACAAGATAGTAATCACATCGGTTTTTAAAGAATTCAGTAGTTCTTCAAACAGCTCAAATGACTCACGCTTGTACTCTTGTTTTGGGTTTTTCTGCGCGTAGCCACGTAGGTGGATGCCTTGGCGCAAATGATCCATCGCCGCTAGATGCTCTTTCCACAAGGTATCCAGAGTTTGTAGCATGACCGATTTTTCAAAATTACGCAGAACAGAAGCCCCAACTGCTTTCTCTTTTTCACGATACACACTAACCGCTTGTTCAAGAATACGTTCGCGCAGCGCTTCTTCGTACAATTTATCATCAGCATCTAGCCATTGCTGTAATGGCAGCTCTAAATCAAAATCGTTTTTCAAACGATCTTCCAATCCTTTAACATCCCACATATCCTCAAGTGATTGTGGCGGAATGTATTCGTCAATAACGGAAGTCAGAACATCTTGACGATTCTGCTCAATCATTTCGCTGATATCGTCTGCTTCCATGAGCTCATCACGCAGCTCATAAACTACTTTACGTTGATCGTTCGCAACATCATCGTATTCAAGAAGCTGTTTACGAATATCAAAGTTACGTCCTTCGACTTTACGTTGTGCTTTTTCAATCGAGCGAGAAAGCATCTTACTTTCGATCGCTTCACCTTCATCCATACCACTTTGGATAAGGCTTGCCATACGATCTGAGGTGAAGATACGCAGCAGTGAATCTTCCATCGATAGATAGAAACGTGAAGAACCCGCATCCCCTTGACGACCAGAACGACCACGTAACTGGTTATCGATACGACGAGATTCGTGGCGTTCAGTACCAATAATGTGCAGACCACCAGCGGCTAACACTTGGTTATGAACCTCTTTCCACTTCGCTTTGATCTCATCGATCTGTTCTTGTGTTGGATTCTCTAGCTGCTCAATTTGTGCCTGCCAGCTGCCGCCCAATACAATATCAGTACCACGACCAGCCATGTTAGTCGCAATCGTCACCGCGCCCGGAATACCCGCTTGCGCTACAATTTCTGCTTCTTTTTCATGGAATTTCGCGTTAAGCACGTTATGTTTCACTTTAGCTTGCTTCAACGCATTAGAAAGTAGTTCAGATTTCTCAATCGAAACCGTACCGACTAGCGTTGGCTGACCTTTCGCAACACGCGCTTTGATGTCTTCAATGATCGCCGCAAATTTTTCAGCTTCAGTGCGATACACCACATCAGGCATATCATCACGAACCATAGGTTTATTGGTTGGGATCACCACGGTTTCCAAACCGTAAATCGATTGGAATTCGAACGCTTCGGTATCGGCAGTGCCCGTCATACCAGAAAGTTTTTCGTATAAACGGAAATAGTTTTGGAAGGTGATCGACGCAAGAGTCTGGTTCTCGTTTTGGATTTTAACACCTTCTTTCGCCTCGACAGCTTGGTGTAAACCTTCAGACCAACGACGACCTGGCATAGTGCGGCCAGTGTGCTCATCAACGATGACCACTTCGCCCTCTTCTGTCACGATGTAATCAACGTTTTTCTCAAATAACACATGCGCACGCAATGCGGCATTGACGTGGTGAAGTAAGCTAATGTTCGTGGGTGAATAAAGAGTATCGCCCTCTTCCATCAAACCATTTTTCACCATTAACTCTTCAACAAATTCTTGACCCGTTTCAGTCAAATGAACTTGTTTTGATTTTTCGTCAACCGTGTAGTGACCATCACCACGATACTCTTCAGAATCTTCTTTATCTTGCTTTTGCAGAAGTGGAATGAGGGTATTAATGCGGATGTACAACTCAGAACTATCTTCTGCAGGACCTGAGATGATCAACGGCGTTCGCGCTTCATCAATAAGAATCGAGTCTACTTCATCGACTACGGCAAAGAAACGTTCACGCTGTACACGATCTTCTTTACGGAAAGCCATGTTGTCGCGTAAGTAATCGAAACCAAACTCGTTATTGGTTCCGTAAAGAATGTCGGCTTGATAAGAAAGTTTTTTCTCTTGTGGTGGCATATTGGGTACGTTAATACCGACCGTCATGCCTAAAAATTCAAACAGTGGGCGGTTTGTTTCTGCGTCACGTTTAGCAAGATAATCGTTTACAGTAACAATGTGCACGCCTTTGCCAGGCAAGGCATTGAGATACGCAGGCAAAGTCGCGGTTAACGTTTTACCTTCACCAGTGCGCATTTCTGCGATTTGACCCGCGTTGAGAACCATACCGCCGATCAACTGTACGTCGAAGTGACGCATACCATATACGCGCTTGGACGCTTCACGCACGGTGGCAAATGCTTCAGGAAGTAATTGGTCTAAGGTTTCACCTTGCTCTAAACGTTGACGAAACTCAACCGTTTTGGCTTTTAATTCTTCATCAGTTAGTGCTTCAAAAGTAGGCTCGTAGCTGTTGATCTCTTTGACAATTTTTTTAAGGCGGCGCAGCGTTCTGTCATTGCGACTGCCAATAACCTTTGTCAGTAGCTTAGTTATCATGTGTCAGGAATCTCTCTTTATTAGATCGTTTTCGATCTACTCTTAATGCCGTCAGTCTCTACCAGTTTTAAACTAAGGATACTGAGATAAATCATGTATCACAGATATTGTGACGGTGAGGTTTATTTTCAAGGTATTAAATAATTATGTAACGCATAGTGTAAGGAATTTTTGCGGCAACAACCAATAGCAAAACTATTTGTTTGAAGCACACTTAATATTTTTACGCTTTTTGAGCACTGTTTAAGCAATAAAATGGATTTATTACTATACGCATCATAGGCACCACAATAGAATTGAATGGCAACTTAAGAGGGAGACACCATGCGCGATCACCGTCCCACGTTAACGAAAGAGCTGATCAGCGATTCATCTCTAAAGAAAATACAGCAACATGCCACCGAGATCCTCGCTTTAAATAAAGTGCTCAATAAGTTGCTTCCTAAAGGAACGGCCGATCATGTCCGAGCCGCTAATGTGCGCGGTGGTCACTTAATCGTTGAAGTGGCCAGTGCATCAATAAAAATGAAGCTTGATTATGACCGATTACACATTTTGAATCAGTTACGCAACCAAGGATTTGCCAAATTGATCAGCATTGAGCTCAAGATAAACCCAGCGCTCTATCGTAATCGTGGTATGAAAGAAGAAAAAGAAACGGTCGCTCGCCCACCACTATCTGAAAATACGGCGCAAGCATTATTGATGGTGGCAAGTAGCGCTTCCCCCAAAGTCAAAAAACGTTTGGAAAATTTGGCGAAATTGGCTAGGCCCAAATAAGCGTCATCAATGAATTAGTACAAATAAAAAGGCCAGACAACTGTCTGGCCTTTTTATTTAAAAATTGCGATTAAGCGAGAACCATATTTGGTTCAGCAAACGCCACTGGAGAGCCAACTTCTTCTTCAAAAGTAGCCCATTCCCACGCCTCTTGGTCGGCTAAGACCGCACGCAGTAGCTGGTTATTCAAACCATGGCCTGATTTATAAGCACGGAACTCACCCACAATGGAATGACCACACATGTACAAGTCACCAATGGCATCCAATACTTTATGAGTGACAAACTCATTGGCAAAACGCAAACCTTCTTCATTGAGAATACGGTATTCATCTAATACGATGGCGCAATCAAAGCTACCACCTAAACAGAGGTTTTGCGATTGTAGGTACTCAATGTCACGCATGAAACCAAAAGTACGAGCTCTTGAAATTTCTTTGACGAAACCTTGCGAGGAAAAATCAAACACCATGCGTTGTTCATCAGAATCGATAGCAGGATGTTGAAAGTCAATCTCAAAATCCATACGAAAACCGTTATGAGGTACAAGTTCTGCCCACTTATCACCATCTTCAAATCGAACTGGTTTCTTAATTCGAATAAAACGTTTTGGTGTATTCAGCGTTTGAATGCCCGCTTGTTGTAGCAAGTAAACAAATGGGCTAGCACTACCATCCATAATAGGAATTTCAGGTGCGTCAACTTCGATGATAACGTTGTCGATTCCCATGCCCGCTAATGCTGCATTTAAGTGCTCAACAGTAGATATACGAATACCTTCATCGTTGACCAAAGCAGTACATAGCATGGTATCGCGAACAGATTCAGGATCCGCAGGGAAGTCTACTGGAGGATTGACATCAGTACGGCGGTAAATGATCCCAGTGTTTGCAGCAGCAGGGCGAAGCGTTAATGTGACTTTACGACCAGAGTGTAAGCCCACCCCAGTTGTTTTCACTATTTCTTTCAGAGTTCGTTGTCTGATCATCTACTTGCCTCTATGTCAGTGCGACAAAACACGGTCGGTAAAGCACCGACCGCGAATGCTACCATAATTTTGAACAGTGTCAAATTATGTCTAATTGTTAATCAGCCTGACGACGTAAAAATGCTGGGATATCAAGATATCCATTTTCCTTATCAGCTTTCGGTGCCGTATTTTGGCTTGCACCGGAAGAAGATGAAACAGTTGACGACGATGCTGATTGCGGTTTCACTTCTGCTCTTTCCTGCAAAGGCTGTGCCGTTTTTTCTTCGATTTTCGCTGCTTGTTGAACCATTTGTGGTTGAACTGCTGGTGCGACTTTGGCTTTACCGCCTGCAACTAAAGTAATGTCTGGCTTTTTCTCATTGCCAATACCCGTTGCAACGACAGTCACGCGAATTTCGTCTGCCATATCAGGATCTAACGAAGTACCGATGACAACTGTCGCATTGTCAGACGCAAACGCCTTAACAGTATTACCGACGGTTTCGAATTCGTCTAGTCGCATATCCAAACCAGCAGTAATATTGACCAACACGCCACGAGCGCCTGCAAGATCAATATCTTCCAAAAGAGGGCTAGAAATTGCCATCTCTGCCGCTTCTTCAGCACGATCTTCGCCGCGAGCTACTCCGCTACCCATCATCGCGTGGCCCATTTCTGACATCACAGTACGTACGTCAGCAAAGTCCACGTTAATCATGCCTGGGCGTGTAATTAGCTCTGCAATACCTTGCACTGCATTTTTAAGTACATCATTCGCACTCGCAAATGCTTCAAGTAAGGTAATACCACGACCTAACACTTTCAGTAGTTTTTCATTAGGAATGGTAATCAAAGAGTCAACGTGTTTTGACAACTCTTCAATACCTTGCTCAGCAAATGCCAAACGCTTTTTTCCTTCAAAACTGAAAGGTTTAGTGACAACCGCTACGGTTAAGATACCCAGTTCTTTGGCAACTTCTGCAATAACAGGAGCAGCACCTGTACCTGTACCACCGCCCATACCAGCTGCGATAAACACCATATCGGCACCCATCAGAACTTCTTTAATTCTTTCTCTGTCTTCTAGAGCTGCATCACGTCCAACTTGCGGGTTTGCACCAGCACCCAAACCTTTAGTGATATCACCACCAATTTGAATGACGCTACTTACGCTTGTTTTACGAAGTGCTTGCGCATCGGTATTGACACTGATGAATTCCACGCCTTCGATGGACTCACGCACCATGTGTTCAACAGCGTTACCGCCACCACCACCAACTCCAACGACTTTAATTACAGCATCGTCAGACATTTCCATCATCGGTTCAAACATGTGTTATCTCCGTTTTCCCTGCAACTCAGGTTAAAACTCTTTTTGTATCCAGTTACGCAAACGACCAATTAAGCTCGACATGGATTGGCGTTTCGGTTCGCTGTATTCCGTGTCGTCATTAATTTGGCTCTCTTTCGCATAATGAAGTAAACCAACCGCCGTAGAATGATACGGCTCTTTTACATAATCTGTAAGGCCACTCACCTCTAAAGGCTTGCCTACGCGAACTTGATTGCGGAAAACGCGTTCCGCACACTCAACCAAACCTTCAATTTGCGCAGCGCCGCCAGTTAAAACAACACCAGCCGCTAAATGGTGTTTAATACCATTTTTGCGCAATTTGTCTTGGACAGTATCTATAGTTTGGTTAACTAATCCCATTAATTCAGTGTAGCGAGGTTCAATCACTTCCGACAAGGTTTGTCTTTGCAAACTTCGCGAAGGTCTTCCTCCTACACTTGGGACGTTAACGGTATCATCCTTGCTTACCAATTCACTCAGCGCACAGCCATATTTTACTTTAATCTCTTCAGCATCACTGACTGGTGTGCCAAACGCAAAAGCAATATCACTGGTTACTGCGTTTCCTGCATAAGAAAACACTTCAGTATGTCGTAACGCACCACCGGTCCAGATAGCAACATCCATAGTGCCTGCGCCTATATCAATCACGCACACACCTAACTCTCGCTCATCTTCCGTAATAACTGCATTACTTGCCGCTAAACCAGAGTAAACCAGTTGTTCAACTTTTAAACCACAGCGTTCTACCGCTTTGATAATATTTCTCGCCATATCATTATGACAAGAAATAAGATGCACGCTCACTTCCATGCGCACACCTGATAAACCAAGCGGGTTTTTAATTCCCTCTTGGTAATCAATCGTAAATTCTTGAGGAATGACGTGCAATATTCTTTGCTCTTCCCCAATTTTTATTGATTTGGCGGTATGAATCGCTCGATCCATATCTTCTTGAGAAACTTCTTCATCTGAAATAGTTCCCATGCCTTTTTCAATACGGCTCGCAATATGTCGCCCAGATAGAGAGAGAAACACATTACTAATTTGGCATTCCGCCATTAATTCTGCTTGGTCAACCGCTCTTTGGACAGACTTAACGACCGATTCAAGATCATTAACTCCCCCTTTATCCATCCCACGGGATGGGCTCGTACCAGCGCCAATAATATTAATTTGACCGTCAGGCAGTATTTCACCGACTAAAGCTGACACGGTGGCTGTGCCTATATCAAGACCAACAATAATGTTGTCATCAGCGGTCTTAGTCATTTTTACTCTCTTGTGCTTCTTGTTCAGGGAACCAACCTACTGCGGCTCCTGTATCATATCTAAGATCGATATAGCTAACTTGTTCAGCTTTATTACCTAAATTCTTATACAGCGAAATAAAACGTGCAACTCGCTCATCTAGTGATTCTTTACCTAACTCTAAGCGGATGCCATTATCTAAAATTATTTGCCACGCTCGACGATCGTTGAGTAACAGTGACGATATATTTAAGTTTAATGATTGAAACTTAGGGTTCGTTTTATTCCAAACATCCAGTACTTCGTGACTGGTTCCTTGCGGGCCATAAAGTTTCACTCTATCGCCGTTCAATTGACCAATATCACCATTAAATACCGTGCCATATCCGTCTAACAAAGCGTTGCCATTCCAAATCGCTACCGCTCTATACTCTGTCAGAAACACTTTTATTGTGTCAGGCCATTGTTTACGAATCGATGCATGGGCCACCCACGGGATGACCTGTACACTCGATTGAAGTACGTTAATATCTTGCGACATGAAAGTACCGATATGATCCAACTGAGCAAAAGCGCGCTGCACATCTAGCGAAGATACGTATTGCAAGTCACCTTGTAGAACAATTTTTGAAAGCGGTAGCCTCTGTTCGTCCCACATCCAACTGAGTGTTGAATAAATGAGTGAACTTATCAGCAACAACACCACAAATAAAAAAATAGCGCCAGCGGCGTGATCTTTTATGAGTGGCGAACGGGACACAGCTCGGCTTTCATCGAACACATTCATTAACAAAGCCTGATGTTCCTGTTTCTAAATCGCAATCGCATGCCCTATTTGGTTCACAATAGAGGTAAAAGCACTGACTTTAACCTCCGGATTATACTGAGGTCGCTGAAAGTATCAAACATTGAAAGTAATAAATCTGGACTGGATACCATGTTATTCAATATTGATACACAAATAAGCCATTTAAATTAAACCTGTTGCATTTTACTGATATTCAGTTCGAGTCCCGCTAAATGTTTCGCTACCTTGCCGATATCCCCAGCACCTTGCGTCAGCACGAGGTCACCATCTTGTAATACATTAGCCAGAATCGAAGGCAGTATGGTGCTGTCGGGAACAAAAATAGGATCAATTTTACCGCGACTGCGTATCGTTCGGCACAACGATCGACCATCGGCTCCCGCAATCGGCTTTTCTCCTGCGGCATAGACATCGAGCATGATCAGCACATCGACTTGCTCCAGTACATTGGCAAAATCATCATACAGATCGCGAGTTCGACTGTAGCGATGGGGTTGGAAAATCATCACTAGCCGTTTTTCTTGCCAGCCACTACGCGCCGCCTTAATAGTCACGCCCACCTCAGTCGGATGATGACCATAATCATCGACGAGCATCGCAACTCCATTGCCCGTATCAAACTCGCCCAGATGATCAAAACGACGTCCCGTACCTTGGGTGCTAGCCATCGCTTTTAAAATCGCTTCATCGCTGATGTCGTCTTCCGTTGCCACTGCAATAGCCGCGGAGGCATTAAGCGCATTATGACGACCTGGAATATTAAGCGTGATATCCAGATTGGCTCGTCCCTGTCTGACGACCGTAAACTGGCCTTGTTGCCCCTGCTGATGGTAATTCTCAATCCTGACATCTGCATCATCGGCAAAACCGTAGGTGATCACTTGACGGCTGATACGTGGGATGATTTCACGCACAACAGGATCATCAATACATAATATCGCCTGACCATAAAATGGCAGGTTGTGTAAGAAATCGATGAAGGTCTGTTTGAGCGTTTCAAAATCACCGCCATACGTATCCATGTGATCAGCTTCGATGTTGGTCACGATACTAACCATAGGCTGAAGATGAAGGAATGAAGCATCACTTTCGTCAGCTTCAGCAATCAAAATCCGACTTGAACCCAAACGCGCATTGGTGCCAGCGCTTTTGACTAACCCGCCATTAACAAACGTGGGATCTAAACCAGCCTCAGAATAAATTTGCGTAACCAATGCCGTAGTCGTTGTTTTACCATGCGTACCAGCCACCGCAATGCCATGACGAAAACGCATTAATTCCGCCAACATTTCTGCACGACGAACAATAGGAATGCGTCGCTCACGCGCCGCTTTCAGTTCAGGATTTAGCTCATCGATTGCAGTAGAGACTACCACCACGCTGGCGAGTTCAATATTAGTGGCTTGATGACCGATATAAATGATAGCCCCTTTACTTGCCAATCTTTCAGTCACAGGGTTGGAAGCGAGATCAGAGCCAGTAATTTGGTAGCCTTCATTGAGCAATACTTCTGCAATTCCGCTCATTCCCGCCCCACCAATACCGACAAAGTGAATACACTTGACGCGGCGCATCTCTGGCACCATGGCACGGATTTGAGCTAAATCTTGAGTATGTTTAATGGTCATGAAAAATTTCTCGTTATTGGGTAAGTGCGATGATAGCGTCGGCAACGACTTTATCAGCATCCAGTTGTGCGGCTGCACGCGCTTGTTGCGCCATCAACAGCAGATCATGACGCTCAAGTGAAGCAATCTCTTGCGCTAGTTTTTCTACTGTGAGCTGCGGCTGTTCAATCATTTTGGCCGCACCACAAGCGACTAAGTGATCCGCGTTAAGCGCTTGCTGTCGGTCTTTATGCATAAAAGGGATAAATATAGCGCCAACACCGGCCGCTGCCACTTCAGAAACCGTTAATGCTCCCGAGCGGCACACCAGTAAATCAGCCCACGCATAAGCGCCAGCCACATCCTCAATGAACTCAGTAACGTGTGCATTTTTGATCTGAAGCGCGCGATAAGCTTGCTCAACCGACTGTTGATTATTCTTGCCTGCTTGATGGCAAACTTGGTAATTATCGCCAAGCATAGCTAGCACATCAGGCAAAGTTTGATTGAGAATCTGCGCACCTTGGCTGCCGCCCATCACGAGAATGCGGATCGGTTCATTTCGCTCAGCAAAGCGTACTTGCGGTGCGGGTAATGTAGCGACATCTTGACGTACAGGGTTACCTACGACTTGTGCCTCAGTAAAGGCACCGGGGAAGGCTTGAAATACGCGTTTGGCAATTTTCGAAAGCCAACGGTTGGTTAACCCTGCTACGGCATTTTGCTCGTGAAGCACAACGGGAATTCCCATAGACCACGCTGCCACGCCACCGGGGCCACTGACGTATCCGCCCATGCCGAGCACCGCATCAGGTTGCCACTGCTTCAAATAACGACGCGCTTGAAAAATCGCGTTCACAATTTGAAAAGGCGCTTTCAGCAAACGCCCTATGCCTTGGCCACGTAAACCTTTGACCTGAATAAAGTCGATCTCAATACCATGTTTAGGCACTAATTCTGCTTCCATCCGATCCGCAGTCCCTAGCCAGCGGATCTGCCAACCTTGCTGTTGGAGCTGTTTAGCCACAGCGAGACCGGGAAAAACATGTCCCCCCGTGCCACCAGCCATAACCATTAAACGTTTATTGTTTATCATTGGATTCTTTTTCTATAGACACTCGATTGCGATCTTTGAGTCGACACTCATGATCAATTCTCAATAAGATCGACACCGCAACCGACATAATAATTAAGCTTGAACCGCCGTAACTGATCAAGGGCAGCGTTAGGCCCTTAGTCGGCACCATACCCGCTGCAGCACCCACATTGACGAGTGTTTGGAATGCAAACCAAATTCCAATACCAAAGGCCAAATAGCCACCAAATTGCTGATCATGCTCAAAGGCTTTTTTACCGATAAACACCGCTTTAAGCACCAGACTAAAAATCAGCAATAGAACCAGTACAACGCCAACAAAACCGAGCTCTTCAGCCAGCACCGCAAATACGAAATCAGTGTGCGCTTCAGGTAAGTACTCTAGCTTTTGAATCGAGTTACCAAGCCCTTGACCAAACCACTCTCCACGACCAAAGGCCATCAAAGATTGAGTCAATTGATAACCGCTGCCAAACGGGTCTTCCCATGGGTCAAGAAATGAAGTTACACGGCGAATACGGTAAGGCTCTGCCGCAATCAGTGCGATTACCGCAACAATTCCAGCCACCATGAGCGCAATAAATTGTGACAGTTTGGCCCCAGCAATAAACAGCATACCAAACAGAGTCACCAGCATCACAACCACGGTTCCCAAATCTGGCTGACCAAGTAGCAAGATAGCCAAGGTTCCAAACACCATAATCGGTTTCATGAAACCACCAAAAAAGGTTTGCCTCACTTCATCTTGTTTACGAACTAAGTAACCAGCCATGAAAATAAACAGTGACAGTTTCGCGACCTCCGCAGGTTGCAGGTTAAATAACCCCAAAGGGATCCAACGCGAGGCACCATTGACCGATTTGCCCGCGAGCAAAACCACAATCAGCAGCATAAAAGAGACGCCAAGTAGCACCGAGCTGTATTGCATCCAACGTTTCATTGGCACTTGCAACACCACACTCGATGTCACGATAGCCAGCATCAAGAAAATGGCGTGACGAAACATAAAGTGAAACGGTTGATCCGTTAAACGCGAACTGATAGGAAACGAAGCCGATGTCACCATCACAAGCCCAGTCAGCATCAAACCTAAAGCAATCCATACCAATTGACGATCAAACAAGGCTTCAGGCGCTTGGCTCTGAAACCATTGACGAGTCATTTTGATGAGGCTTGAAAAGGACAAAATGCAATTTCCTGTTGATTAAGCGTAACGCTGCGCAAGCTCGGCAAAGGCGTCACCTCTGGCCATAAAGTTTTTAAACTGATCAAAACTGGCACAAGCAGGCGAAAGCATCACCATATCACCACGACGCAGCTGCGGTTTGATCGATACGATAATCTCTTCCATCGATGAATAAAACTGAGCCGATGGATGCAGTGGCATGAATTGCCCACCGTCAACGCCAAAACAGCACAGTTTTACGTTCAATGTTTTTAGTATCGGTGCTAATGGCGAGAAATCAGCGCCCTTGCCAACGCCCCCCACAAGCAGATACAAAGTCCCTTGGCAATTTAACCCCGACAACGCCGCTTGAGTGCTTGCGACATTGGTCGCTTTCGAGTCATTGACCCATTTTACGCCGTGATTATCAGCAACAACCTGACAACGATGTGTCAGCCCGCGGTAAGATTTCAATGCATCAAGCGCAGATGAGTAATCAACACCCGCCAAATCGAGCAGTGCGAGCACAGTGAGCACGTTGGCACTATTGTGTCGTCCCACTAAGCTGAGTTCCTCGCTTGCCAACAATGGCGTGCCTTTCGCCACTAAGAACGATTTGCCATCAATCATTTGCGTGCAATAGTCCGCGTCATGTTCAACGGAAAAACGTGCGATGTGACCTGAAAATGAGGGAGGTTCCGTCTGGCTATCATCGGCGTTCACGACCGCCGCTTGCGCATACTTAAAAATGCGCAATTTAGCTTGGCGATACGATTCCATACCATCGTAGCGATCCATATGATCTTCAGTCAGATTGAGAAAGGCAGCAGAGACGAGTTTTAAACTTGAGGTCGTTTCCAGCTGGAAGCTTGAGAGCTCCAGCACATAAAGATCGGCCTCTTGCTGAAGTAGATCTAAAGCAGGCACACCAATATTGCCGCCAACGGCAACCTTAACCCCAGCAGCTTTAGCAAGTACTCCGGTTAAATCCGTCACAGTGCTCTTGCCGTTGGCTCCTGTGATAGCGATAACAGGCTTATCCACCTGCCAAGCAAAGAGCTCAATATCGCCCACCACGGGAATATGTCGTGCTAACGCCTGTTGAATCTCTGGCGTAGCTAAAGCAATACCCGGATTAGTAACAATCAGGTCAGCGTCAAATAGCCAAGCTTGGTTCCAGCCACCACAATGTAGCTCAACTTGCGAGCTTAAATGCTCTCGACCTGGCGGGTTTTCCCGTGTGTCGATCACCTTAATCGTGAGCGAGCGATCTAAGCTCAAAAGGTAGTTAACCACCGAGAGACCCGTCATACCCAGCCCCACGACCACCACATTATTAACAGTTTGCCAACGATCCATCTTCATTCCATTCAACACCGTTTTGCTCTATCACTAGCGCACTTTTAGTGTAGCCAAACCCACTAACACCAACACAATTGAGATAATCCAAAAACGGACGATCACGCGTGGTTCTGGCCAACCTTTCAATTCATAGTGGTGATGGATAGGGGCCATCCGGAAAATACGTTGACCACGCAATTTGTAGGAACCGACTTGTAAAATCACCGACAAGGTTTCCATCACAAACACGCCGCCCATGATCACTAACACAAACTCTTGACGAACCAACACTGCAATTGTACCGAGTGCACCGCCTAAAGCGAGTGAACCCACATCGCCCATAAAGACTTGCGCAGGATAAGTGTTGAACCACAGAAAACCTAAACCGGCCCCCACAATTGCAGTACACACCACCACCAACTCTGAGGCATAAGGAACATAAGGAATATGCAGATAACTGGCGAAATTGACGTTCCCAGTTGCCCATGCAATCACAGCAAAACCAGCAGCAACCAAAACAGTCGGCATGATGGCTAAACCATCCAGACCATCGGTTAAGTTCACCGCGTTACTGGTTCCGACGATGACAAAATAGGTCAGCACAATGTAGAGCAAGCCCAGTTGCGGCATCACATCTTTAAAGAAAGGCACCACAAGCTGAGTAGCTGCGGTATCGTTGCCATGTGCATAGAGAGCAAACGCCACTATTAACGCAATGGCCGACTGCCAAAAGTATTTCCAGCGTGCGATCAATCCATCACTATTTTTACGCACCACTTTGCGATAATCATCCACAAAACCGACGACGCCATAACCAAGCAGCACCGCGAGTACAGCCCACACGTAAGGGTTTGAGAGATCAGTCCACAGCAGTACGGTAATAATGATAGAGGCGAGGATCATCACTCCGCCCATGGTTGGCGTACCGCGCTTACTAAAATGTGATTCTGGGCCGTCGTTCCGCACTACTTGACCAATTTGCAGTAGTTGCAAACGTTTAATCAAGCGCGGCCCCATCCATAACGACAGAGCAAGTGCGGTTAAAATACTGACGATGGCCCGAAATGAGAGATATTCGAACAGACGAAAAAAAGAGAAGTATGGCTGGAGTAGATCCGCGAGCCAAATAATCATGAGTATTTCTCCTTGAGAGCAGCCACAATTTTACTCATACCCGCACTGTTTGCACCTTTGACAAGTAAGGTATGAGACTCTTGATCGAATTGTGATAATTGCTGCTCGATATAAGCAATCATGTCCGCATGGCTTTCAAAATGGAGGCCATGGCATAGGTCACTGATCACTTTTGCATCGCGACCGTAAGTAAGGACATAGTCAAACTGGAATGGTGCAGCATGTTCACCGACTTGACGATGAAGTGCAAGGCTTTCATCGCCCAACTCAGCCATATTACCTAAAATTAACCAACGCCTTGCAGAGAAAGTGTTAAGTAGATCAACCGCCGCTTTCATTGCTGGAACACTGGCATTGTAACTGTCATCAATCAGTTTCACAGTCGAGCTCAATTGGGTGACATCAACACGCCCTTTCACCTGAGCTAGATGCGCAAGTCCGTACTGCACCTCTTCAAGATTCGCCCCCAACTCAATGGCTAATGCCGCCGCCGCCAACGCATTGGAAACGTTATGTTCACCCACAATATTGAGCCCAATATCAATATGACCGACGGGTGTGATCATTTCAAACTGGGCTTCACCTTGTTCATTAAGCCTAATACCACGGGCGTAAAAATCTGCCATTTGACGGCTAGAAAAGGTTTTAACGGTTTTGTCCGCTAAAATAGCGCTCCACCGCTCACCACCGTGGCTTTCTAAATTAATAATGGCTGTCGAACCTGAAGCAAGGCCTTGATAAATTTCACCTTTCGCCTGTTTTACGCCCTCAATTGAGCCAAAACCTTCCAGATGCGCCGCGGCAACATTGTTCACTAATGCGACATCCGGCTTCACTAAAGAGGTGGTATAAGCAATTTCACCAATATGGTTCGCCCCTAACTCAATCACCGCATACGCATCATTAAGATCAGAGCGAAGCAGAGTGAGCGGCACGCCGATATCATTATTAAAATTGCCAGCAGTAAAGAGCACGCGCCCTTTGGCTGATAAAATATTTGCCACCATTTCTTTGACTGTGGTTTTACCACAACTGCCTGTAATCGCAGCGGTCGGTGTTTGACACTGTTGGTGAACCCAAGCGCCAAGCTGGCCTAACGCCTGTTTGGTGTCGGTGACCACCAGTTGAGGAACCGAAACTGCCAAGGGGCGCTGAACCAATAACGCCTTTGCACCAGACGCAACCGCTTGTGCAGCAAACTCATGAGCATCAAATTTATCCCCGACCAAGGCAACAAAGAGCGCACCGGGTTTGATTTGACGCGTGTCGGTCGAGACCTCAGACACGGTGACATCACAACCAACCAATTGTGCCTGCAAAACGTGCGTCAATTGCTGTAAAGAGACTTCTATCATGCACTTATCTCCAGTAAGGTTTGCGCCGTTTCGCGATCCGAATAGTGAATAGTTTGATGGGCCATCACTTGATAATCTTCATGCCCTTTGCCTGCCAATAAAATGATGTCTTGCTGATCAGCATGTTGCAGGGCGTATTGCACGGCAGCGTAACGATTGTGTTCAACGTGTGCGCGACTTGTAAACTCAAGCCCTGCCACCATATCTTGCACAATGTCTGCCGGTTTTTCGCTACGAGGGTTATCGTCGGTCAAAATGACCTTATCGGCGCAGCGCTCTGCAATTTCGGCCATCATCGGGCGTTTGCCTTTATCACGGTCGCCACCACAACCAAAAATCGCCCATAGCTGACCTTGGCAATGAACGCGAAGTGCTAATAGTGCTTTTTCCAAAGCATCAGGCGTGTGTGCATAATCGACGACGATCTTCGCACGATTTGGCGCTTGAAAGAGCTCCATTCGCCCTAAGACCGGCTGCAGTTGAGAAGCCGTTGTCATCAAGGCTTGTTTATCAAAACCTAAAGTCAGCATAGTGGTAAACGCGAGTAGAAGATTGCTGGCGTTAAATTCGCCAATCAACGGCACGCTCAATTCACCTTGACCATAGTAGCCGTCGAAGGTTAATGAAATACCATTATCACGGTAAGAGACCGAGCTCGCCCACAGCGCTTTAGCGCATTGCGGTTGCTGCTTTAAAGAGACGGCAATCGGTGCTTTCAGCTGTGCTAACCAACTCGCCCCCACCGCATCGTCGGCATTAATGACAGCGTATTGGCAGTGATGAGCGGTAAATAAGGAGAGCTTTGCTTTGGCGTACTCTTCCATGGTGCCATGATAATCGAGATGATCGCGGCTTAAGTTAGAAAACACGCCCACAGCGAACTTCAATGCTTGAACTCGCCCTTGAACTAATCCGTGCGAAGAGACTTCCAGAGCGGTATAGCGAGCGCCCTGCTGCGCTAATTGATAGAGTGTTTCTTGGGCCTCAATGGCATTACCTGTGGTATTGGCGGCAGGCTGTAAATGGTTAAGAAAACCATTCCCCGTCGTCCCCAGCACCGCCGCTTTCTCGCCTAACAAGTCAATCCACTGCGCGATTAATTGAGTAATGGTGGTTTTACCGTTAGTTCCCGTAACCCCAATCAACGTATTGGTCTTCGAACGATAAAGCCGCGATGCCAGTTGAGATAGATGTTGGTTTAGATCAGCAAGGTAAATCACTAACACGCCATTGACGGTAGTCATACTGCCATGCGGATGCTGCCCACACGCTTGAGCCAATACCAGATTCGCTCCAGCTTGAGTGGCGCTCTCAATAAACCGCCTTCCGTCGATGGCATGGCCGACCACTGCAATAAAGGTATCATTGGGTGATATTTTACGGCTATCGAGCACTAAACGAGTCACCGACAACGTTGAAATAGAATGGCCATCGAGGTCAAGCCAAGGGGCGATGAGATCTTGTAAACACATACTCGGCGTCATTGTGCTTCTCTCTTAATTATTTTTGGAATCGATTTTCATCAGGAGCGACATTGAGGATCTGCAACGCTCCTTTCATTATTTCGGCAAAGACAGGGCCGGCAACGGAGCCGCCATAATATAAGTCACCTTGAGGTTCATTCACCATCACCACTAACGAGACTCGAGGGTCGCTCACTGGAGCCACTCCTGCCGTGTAAGCAAAATATTCATCACCATAACCGCCGGCAATCGCTTTGCGCGAAGTGCCTGACTTGGCCGCAATACGATAGCCCGGAACCGCGGCTTGAGTTGCTGTGCCACCGGGTTGGGTAACGGTTTCTAACATTTCCAACACTTTCTTAGCATTAGTTTTATCAACCACTTGGCGTGATAAATCTTGCTGGTTGCTGTCAATAATATGGATTGGTTGGTACTGACCTAAATTGCCTAAAGTAGCATAAGCATGAGCCAACTGAATGGGGGTAATTGACAAACCATAGCCAAATGCCAAGGTGGCAATTTCAAACGGTGACCAACGGCGGCGATTCGGGAAAATACCCAAAGTCTCACCGACGAGGTTTAAACCGGACATTTCACCAAGCCCTACAGAGGTATACATACCTAATAGAGCTTCGAGAGGCATTTCAAGCGCCAGCTTAGCCACTCCGATGTTACTCGATTTTTTCAGAATTAAGGTTAAATCGGCTTTGCCGACTTTTGAGGTATCACGCACTCGACTGCCGCCGATTTGCATGATGCCATTCCCTGTATCAATCACCGTTTTGTCATTCGCAACGCCATTTTCAAGCGCGGCCAATACCACAAAAGGTTTGACAGTTGAGCCCGGTTCAAAGGCGTCCGTGATCACGCGGTTACGCATTTTAAAACTTTGCCAATCGGAACGGTTATTGGGGTTGTATGAGGGGGCGTTAACCATCGCTAATACTGCACCCGTTTTCACGTCGAGCAAAATAGCCGATGCCGAAGTGGCACGATAGTCCGCCACAGCTTGCTTGACCGCACGAAAGGCGATCGCTTGCAAACGTTGGTCAATGGTCAACGCCAGTGGCTTGCCCTCTTCACGCTCTTCAAGCGAGATATTTTCCACCACTCGGCCATACCGATCTTTGCGGATCACCTGTTTGCCAGCTTCCCCCGTCAGCCATTTATCATAGCTGCGCTCAACCCCTTCTAAACCGTGGCCATCGATGCCCGTCACACCAATTAAGTGCGCACTCGCCTCACCAGCTGGATAGTAACGGCGAGATTCGGCCTTTAGCCCCACACCCGCTAATTTAAGTTCGCGAATATAATTGGCCATTGCAGGGCTCACTTGACGCTGCAAATAGATAAAACGGCGGGTTTGGTTCTCTTCAATTTTTTTCAGCAGCTCACTGCGCTTAATGCCTAACACATCAGCCAGTGCGTACCAACGTTCACGTTCAACTAAGCCGCCGGCTTTAAAAATAGCCACAGGATCAGCCCATACTGCATCGACAGGAACACTGACTGCGAGAGGTTCACCATTACGATCTGAAATGATTCCGCGTGCCGATGGCAAGGTTTTGGCTCGGACAGAGCGCATATCCCCTTCGCGGATCAAATTATCCGGTTCGATAATTTGGATGAAGGCAACGCGCCCAACCAATAAAGCGAAAGCAACGAATACAAAAAAGAGGATGAGATAGAATCGCCAACGGATCAAAATAGGAGATGTCGCTTTTTCTTGACGAGGTGCCGCTTGGGCTTTGTCTTTGTTTTTTTTCATTTGAGCGTAATCACCACTTCTTTATCAGAATCAGGTCGCTTCATTTCCAGCTCTTGTTTGGCAAGATTCTGCACGCGGCTATGTTCTGCGAGGGCCGTTTCCTCAAGAATGAGGTTACGCCATTCATTATCGAGCCGCTCGCGCTCAACTAAGGTTTGATCTTTTTCTGAAATCGCCTGCCTAGAATGATGGGTAATAAACACCACTCCCATCGCACTGGCAAAAATTAACATTAACAAAATAAGCGGCACTCGACCCACCGTAAACAGGTCAAGTGCAATCAGTTTGGTTAAGTTAGGCGGCGACTTAGACATGGACTACAGTTTTTCAGCAACTCGTAATACTGAGCTGCGTGAGCGGGGATTGAGTTCCACTTCTTCTTTAGTTGGCATAATCGCTTTCCCAACTGGTTTTAAGTTGGCTGAGCCCAATGCCTGAATTTGTATTTCTGTTAACGGCAAACCATGTGGAACCTCTGGGCCTTTACTCTCTTTACGAATAAAGCGTTTGACCATGCGATCCTCAAGCGAATGGAAACTGATCACCGATAAACGCCCTTGTGGGGCTAAGATCTTAGCTGCGCCTTTTAATGCAGTGTCGATCTCTTCTAATTCACTATTGATATAGATACGAAATGCTTGAAATGAGCGCGTAGCCGGGTGCTTTTTCTCTTTAAAGCTTTTCGGCGCAGCTTCTGAAATCAGTTTAGCCAATTGACTGGTGCGCGTCAGAGGCTCTTTTTCATCGTCTTCACGGTAAGCGACAATCGCTTTGGCAATACGGCGCGCGTGCTTGTCTTCACCAAATTCACGAATCACCCAAGTAATGTCGTCCAAATCGGCTTGCGCAAGCCACTGCGAGACAGGGATCCCTGACGTCGGGTCCATACGCATATCAAGCGGGCCATCTTTCATGAAGCTAAAACCGCGCTCGGCATCGTCCAACTGCGGCGAGGAAACGCCTAAATCAAGTAGTACTCCATCCACTTTCCCGACCAGATCGTAGCGCTCAGCGTATTGTGCCATGCCAGAAAATGGGCCATGGATGATAGTAAAACGCGGGTCGTTAATTTTTCCAGCTTCAGCAATCGCTTGTGGATCGCGATCTATGCTGTACAGACGACCATTGTCACCCAACTTAGAGAGAATTGTACGACTATGACCACCACGGCCAAACGTGCCGTCGATATAAATACCGTCTGGTTTGATAGCAAGGCCATCAATGGATTCATTCAGTAGTACAGAAATGTGTTGAAAAGGTTCAGTCATCGTTTTCTCATCGGGCTAAAGCTGAAATATAGCAATCGGCTACGGCGCAAGTATTCAGTTTACTGATTTAACGCCGCATCGCTACCACTTGACGTTGGCATCACGTGATATTGCGCTAAGTTTAGTGCTTACGAAATAATTTTCGTCAATAAAAAGCAAAAAACCCATCATAACCGCAAGAGTTATGATGGGTCTGCAATAGGTGGAGTTGACGTATAAGCCGGGTTCTGTTCCGCTTGCGCGGCAGTAGCCATTCGTCTAGGCCAGCAATCACTCACTGGCTCAAGCAACCTACCCGCTTCCTTACGCGAGCAACGCAATGTGGAAGCCTATTTGGTCTTGCTCCGGGTGGAGTTTACCTTGCTACGAACTGTTGCCAGACGCACGGTGCGCTCTTACCGCACCCTTTCACCCTTACCTGTGCCCATTCCGAAGAAATTGGGCCATCGGCGGTCTTCTCTCTGCTGCACTTGTCGTAGGCTTTCGCCCCCCAGGCGTTACCTGGCACCCTGCTCTATGGAGCCCGGACTTTCCTCCCCTCCATCAGTCTCCTCAGCACAAGGCTAAAGGACATCAATGAAGCAGCGACTACCCAGTCAACTCCGAGGGCGGATTGTATAGAGAAAGATAGGTACTGTCTAGGCTCAAACAACTTCTGTGTTTAATTCACGCTTAAGCGTTTAATTATCCATCGATTTAAAACATCAAGATGCCGCTGGCTAATTAAGCAGATAGGTTTTCAAGCCCCCACTTATAAAGGGCATTTTTCTTAAGGTTATAAATTTCAGCCGCCAATGCGGCCGCTTTTTTCAGAGGCAGCTCTTTTGTCAAAATCGCTAAACTGCGCAATGCTTCGTCCGGCAAGCTATCGTCCACGCTTTCTCTGTAACCATGGATCAGTAACACCATTTCACCACGCTTGCGGTTCTCATCTTCATTAATCCAATTAATCAGTTCGCCTAACGGCAAACCTTGAATCGTCTCGAAGGTTTTGGTGAGCTCGCGGGCTAGCACCACGTTACGATCTGGCCCTAAGATAGCTAACATATCTTGCAGTGATTCGCTAATTCGGTGTGGTGACTCATAAAAAATACAGGTGCGTTCAGCCTTAGCGATCTCTAGGAATTTATCTTTACGCCCTTTGCTTTTCGGCGGCAAAAAACCTTCAAAACTGAAACGATCAGAAGGCAAGCCTGATGCACTGAGCGCAGTAATCACAGCACAGGCGCCCGGAAGTGGCACAACTCTCACACCAGCTTGACGACATTGATTGACAAGATGGTACCCTGGATCACTGATCAGTGGCGTTCCTGCATCAGAAACCAACGCAATAGATTGCCCTGATAATAATTTATCGACTAACACTTGTGCTTTTTGCTGTTCGTTGTGATCATGCAAGGCAAAGGTTTTAGTCTGGATATTGAAGTGAGCGAGAAGTCTGCCAGTATGGCGTGTATCTTCCGCAGCGATAACATCAACACTTGAGAGTACTTCAATGGCTCGCTGGGTAATATCACCCAAATTGCCAATTGGCGTAGGAACAATGTAGAGAGTTGGGATCTCTGCTGGCAAGGTTTTGCTATCTGTCATTTGTTTACCATCACTTCAACGATTAATATAGAGACAATTTTACACGGAATAACGAAAGAACTCATGGCTATGAAGAACCATCCGAGACTCAGTGTACCACGCTTATTCACGCCCGTTGCATTAGCAATGGCTTTGGCGGCGTGTTCGTCTTCACCGTCGACGCCCACCTCAGTCGATATTACGCAAGATCCCACCAAGTCAGCGCAAACTTACTTGATGCAAGCAGATAGTAGCCAAGGTCCACTGCAAAATGATTGGTTGATCATGGCTCTTAAAGCCGCCATTAACGAAAACAACAGCGAACAAGCGCAACTGTTGATTATGCGCTTAGCCAAACAGTCGCTCTCTGAAGCGCAACAAGCTGAATGGCAAATGGCTAAAGCGCAGTTGTTGAGTAATGCGGAACAGTTTTCACAAGCGCTCTCTCAGCTTAATTTTCAGGCTTGGTGGAAGCTAAGCCCTGAAACATGGGCTCAATACCATCAAATGCGCGCCGATATTTTTACCGCGCTCAGCCGCCCTTTTGATTCAAGTAGGGAGCTTATTGCATTAAGCACTTACGTTGATGATGCCGAGCAAGAGGCGATTGCCGATCAAATTTGGCTCAATTTCAATCACTATAGCGAACGTGAAATTACCCAATTCAATCCAGAGCCTAACGAAAACGTGCTCGATGGCTGGCTACAACTGGCTGTATATATGAAAACGCTCAATAGCAATATTCCGCAGCTGAAGAATACGCTCGAAAAATGGCTTGCGGAAAACAGCAATCACCCAGCGGCTCGTTATACGCCTAAAGCGATACAAGATATTTTAGCGCTGGAGATCATCAAGCCCACTAACACCGCGTTGTTACTTCCTCTTTCAGGAAAGTTTGCCACGCAAGCTCAACTGATCCGTGATGGCTTTATCATGGCGATGATGAATGACCGTAACCGTGACCTCAATGCTACCTTGACTGTGATTGATACCAATGTCGAAGACGCCGCGCTCATAGACAAGCAACTGATTGAAAAAAACATTGATTTCATTGTTGGACCACTCATCAAAGAGAACATCGAGAATCTACATAAGCTTCAACAAGCACGCTTAGCTTCTATCCCTACGCTGGCGTTGAATATTCCAGACCAAATTGAAGATCATCCTAACACTTGCTATCTTGCACTTTCGCCAGAGCAAGAGGTTGAACAAGCCGCTAAGTATCTGTTTAGCCAAGGCTATCAATACCCTTTAATACTCGCTCCTCAAGGTAATTACGGCCAGCGTGTAGTAGAAGCGTTTAACGCAGAATGGCAAAAATACAGCAAGAATAAAGTATCGGTGAACCTATTTGGTGATAAGCGTCAATTGCAACGCAACATTAACTCAGTATTTGGTCTGCAAGATAGCCAACAAAATATCGCGCAAATGGATGCGTTGATGGGTATTGATTTACAAAGCCTGCCCCGCAGTCGTCGTGATATCGATTCGGTTTATATCGTGGCTAACAGCGCAGAATTGACTTTAATTAAACCCTTTATCGAGGTCGCAATTAACCCTGACACTAAGCCACCCAAACTGTTTTCAAACTCTCGTAGTAACAGTGGTAACACACAGTATGAAGACCTCTCTGGTGTAACTTATAGCGATATTCCATTACTCATTCATCCCAATTCAATGCTGGATAATGAAATGAACCAATTGTGGCCAAAGAACTCCAATAGCGAGCGGCGCTTACAAGCATTAGGTATGGATGCTTATCAGTTAATGATTGAGTTGCCACAAATGAAAGTCGTCGAGGGGTATAGTATCGATGGCAAAACAGGCACATTAAGTATTGATGAGCAATGCGTGGTACAGAGAGAGATCAGTTGGGCGGTGCATGGCGCTCTTTAGTCGCCGCGCAGTTGGTCAACAGTATGAAACCGCAGCCAAACACTATTTATTAGGTTGTGGTTTGACTTTTATTGAACAAAACTTCAATACCAAAGTCGGTGAAATCGACCTCATTATGCGAGATAAAAACACCTTAGTGTTCGTAGAGGTTAAATACAGAAAAAACCAATGTCATGGGCATGCCGCAGAAATGGTTACTACCGCAAAAATGGCAAAGTTGATCAAAACCGCGAATTTATGGCTACTGAAACATGGCCTATCGCCCTATGACACCGATTTTCGTTTCGATGTGATCGCCATCCACCAAGATGTGCACCACATTGAGTGGATTAAAAACGCAATAACTCAAGGATAAACGATGCTCGACAGCATTAAAGACAGTTTTACCGAAAGCATCCAAATTCAAATTGCGGCTGCTGAAGCACTACCCCATGCGATCACGCATGCTGCACAAGCCATGGTGGCAACGCTACTTAACGGTCATAAAATTCTCTGTTGCGGTAATGGTGGCTCTTCGGCCAATGCCCAGCTTTTTTCTTCTTGCTTACTGAACCGTTTTGAAACTGAACGTCCGAGTTTACCCGCCATTGCATTAACCGCAGACAATACCACGTTAACCGCAGTTGCTAACGACTATCACTACCAAGAAATATTCTCTAAACAGGTACGTGCATTTGGTCAGCCTGGTGATGTTTTGTTGGCTATTTCAACCAGTGGTAACAGCAAAAACATCATTAAAGCGATGGAAGCGGCTGTGACTCGTGATATGACGATTATCGCTCTCACAGGCAAAGACGGTGGAGAAATGGCTGGTCTTCTAGGTGAAAATGATGTGGAGATCCGCATCCCCTCGCAGCGGACGGCTCGAATCCATGAAGTTCATATGGTCACCCTACACTGCTTATGTGACTTGATTGATCAAGTCCTTTTCCCTTCTCATGAAGAATAGACAATGAATAGATTAAAACTTTCACTCATTCTACTGTTGAGCTTTGCTGTATCAGGTTGTGCAGGAGTTATCCTTGCTGGCGCGGCAACAACAGCGAGCCTAGTAACAGACCCTCGAACCACTCAAGAAATTTGGAATGATAATAACATCGAATTTGAAGTAGCAGGTATCGCCAATAAAACCCCCTTTAACGGAAAAACTCGCATTACGGCCAGTTCTTATCAAGGGATTGTCGTGTTGATGGGACAAGCTGAAAACTCCGGATTACTCAATGAGTTTGAAAATAAAGCACGTGAGACAAAAGGGGTCAAAACCATTCATAATCAAGTCAGAATAAAAGCGCCTTTATCAATTGGCGAAATCAGTAACGACAGTTGGATTACGACTAAAGTAAAATCAGCGCTGTTGGCCAATTCTGAACTGAACACAATCAAAATCAAAGTAATCACAGAAAATAGAGAAGTATTTTTACTTGGCTATGTATCGGCAGAACAGGCTAATCTAGCCAGTGATATTGCCCGAAACATATCAGGCGTAAAACAGGTGATTAAGGCATTTCAATACAGCGAATAACCTCGGTTATCCTTTGTTTTTTTTAGAAAAAAAGCAGCGAATATCGCTGCTTTTTCGATCATGACTGCTTAATGTGTGAAAATGAGTTACTTAATAACTCTTAAGCTTGGTTTTCCCTTCGGCCGAGAAGTTTCTTGTGCTCGAGTCTCTAATAATTCCTCATCTTCTTGAGAAGCAACGCTTAACATCGGCTCTTGTTCAGATTCCTCTGTTATGCCCGCTTCTAGATAAGGGATATAGGCCTCTTCAGGTTCAAACATAGTACCTGCACCGTTTTCACGTGCATAGATAGCTTGCACTGCGTACAAAGGCACTATGACCGAATGAGGACGTCCGCCAAAGCGAGCATTGAACGTAATCGCTTCATTACCAAGCTCAAGGTTACCTATCGCTCTTGGGGCAAGATTAAGGATAATTTGTCCATCTTGCACAAACTCCATCGGCACTCGTACACCTGTAAGAGTAGCATCCACAACAACATGAGGAGTCAATTCATTTTCTAATAGCCAATCATAAAATGCTCTAAGCATATAAGGTCGGCGAGGAGTCATTTGAGAGATATCCATCAAACTGCCTTAACGAACTAAACGCATCTCACGTTCAGCTTCTGTTAAAGAAGCCAAGAATGAATCACGCTCAAAAACACGATTCATATATACTTTAAGCTCTTTAGAGCCAGGACCAATCAGATCAATACCCAAAATAGGTAAGCGCCATAGTAATGGAGCTAAATAGCAGTCAATGAGGCTAAACTCTTCACTCATAAAATATTCGTATTCCGCGAACACAGGACCAAGAGTAAGCAGATCATTGCGTAATTTATTACGAGCAGCTTCTGACTCTTCCGCATTACCCTTCACGACTTTCTCAGCCAGTGAGTACCAGTTTTTCTCAATACGGTAAATCATCAAACGGCTATTACCACGAGCCACAGGATAAACAGGCATCAGCGGTGGATGAGGGAAACGCTCATCTAGGTATTCCATGATGATCTTTGAGTCATAAAGAGCAAGCTCACGATCAACTAACGTTGGTACTGTCTTATATGGGTTTAGCTCAATAAGGTCAGCTGGCAGATTGGTTTCATCAACTAATTCTACTTCAACACTGACACCTTTTTCCGCTAGAACAATACGTACCTGATGACTATACATATCAGATGCACTCGAAAATAGCGTCATCACAGAACGTTTATTGGCAGCTACAGCCATGGAGCCCTCCAGCACACTTACAGATATAAAAACAATGGAGGCCAAGCCTCCATTGAAGATTCTAAAAATTAGAAATTAACGCCGCATGGTAGCACAATTAATGCACATCACGCCAATATTCTTTCTTCAATAGAACAACCACGATAGTAAATAGCACAAGGAATGCCATTACCCACCAACCTAAAGTTTGACGTTCAAGCTTTACTGGTTCTGCTGAATATTCAAGGAAGTTAACAATGTCACGGACCGCTTGATCATACTCACTTTGGCTCAGCTCACCCGTTCCATCAGACTCGGCACCAATAACAGCCTTGACTTCCTCGCCATTGACAATATGAGTACCATAAACTGGTTGTGGGATCCCTTGTAGCTCTTCAAGCACATGAGGCATACCGACACTTGGGAATACGATGTTGTTTACGCCAAAAGGCCTGCTAGGATCGGCATAAAATGAGCGAAGGTAAGTATACAACCAATCTGTTCCTCGAACACGAGCCACAAGCGTTAAATCTGGTGGTGGTGCACCAAACCATTTCGCTGCCGACTTATCTGGAATCGCATTCTCCATCAGTTGACCAATTTTGGCATTCGGATCAAAGATCAAATTCTCTTTCATCAAATCCGAGGGAATATTCAAATCATTCGCTACACGCTCATAACGCTGGTACTGAGTTGAGTGGCAACCAAAACAGTAGTTCATGAATAGCTTTGCACCATGCTGCAATGATGCTTGATCTGTTAAATCATTATTTGCTTTATCTAAATGTACATTTGCGCCAGCTGCCAAAGCAAGAGATGGCAGCATTGCAAACAAAATTACAATCCACTTTTTCATTTAAATGTCACCCTCTCTGGTAATGGTTTCGTTGCTTCATTTTTGCTGTAGAAGAACAACAAAACAAAGAACATGAAGTAACCAACGCTAAATATACGTGCAAGCATTGTGTAAGTGGCTGTCGCAGGTAACGCACCTAAAACACCTAACGCAATAAAGCAGATAGTGAACTGAATAATATTGATTAAGTGGAACTTACTACGATAACGGTAAGAACGAACCTTACAACGATCCAGCCATGGCAATAAGAACAACACCACAATCGATGCACCCATCGCAGCCACACCAATTAATTTATCAGGAACAGCACGTAAAATTGCATAGAAAGGCGTGAAATACCAAACAGGTGCGATGTGTGCTGGCGTTTTTAGTGGGTTTGCCGCTTCAAAGTTAGGCGGCTCAAGGAAGTAGCCCCCCATCTCTGGGTTAAAGAACAACACATAACAGAACAGGATTAAGAAACCAGCTACACCAATAAGATCTTTCACTGTCCCGTAAGGATGGAATGGAATCGAATCAATGATGTCGTATTTCTTGGTGTAGTAGTCATGAAATTTAAACTGCGTTTTATAATCATCGCCCATCGACCCTTTTGGTACTTTGGTTTCGATACCGTCAGGGTTATTAGAGCCGACTTCATGCAGTGCTAATATATGGAGAACAATTAGCAACAATAAAACAATAGGTAAAGCAATCACATGCAGTGCAAAGAAACGGTTCAGAGTGGCACCTGAAATAACGTAGTCACCACGTATCCATAGAGTTAAATCATCACCGATAACGGGGATTGCACCGAACAAAGAGATAATAACTTGCGCTCCCCAATAGGACATTTGTCCCCATGGTAGCAAGTATCCCATAAAGGCTTCGGCCATCAACACTAAGAAGATCAGCATGCCAAATAGCCATAGCAGCTCACGAGGCTTCTGATAGGAACCGTAAATTAAGCCACGGAACATATGTAGATAAATCACCACAAAGAAAGCTGAAGCGCCAGTGGAGTGCATATAGCGCAGTAACCAACCATACTCAACATCACGCATGATGTATTCAACAGATGCAAAAGCCCCTTCACCTGATGGCACATAGTTCATGGTTAGCCACACGCCAGTGAGCAGTTGGTTAACAAGAACCAACATGGCTAACGATCCAAACAAATACCAAAAGTTAAAGTTTTTCGGCATTGGATATTCAGATAGGTGTTTTTTGTAAGCGTTCATTGCAGGTAAACGCTTTTCTACCCAATCAAGTAAAACTTGCATTATGCAGCCTCCCCGGTCTCATCTAATCCTATGACAATACGAGTATCGCTAAGATACATATATTGAGGGATAACCAAGTTTAGTGGTGCCGGAACACCTTGAAAAACTCGACCCGCCATATCAAATTTCGAACCATGGCAAGGACAGAAAAAACCAGATTTAACCCCTTGAACTTGTTCACTAAAAGAATCAGGCAAATAAGTAGGTGAACAGCCAAGGTGAGTACAAATACCTACAGCAACGAAATATTCAGGTTTAATCGATCGATAAGCATTTTGCGCATAATTAGGCTGCTGCTGCTCATCCGATTGAGGATCTCGAAGTTGGTTTTCGATATCTTTTAGCCCATCGACCACTGATTGAGAACGACGAACAACCCAAACAGGTTTTCCTCGCCACTCAACACGAACCATTTGCCCCTCTTCAAGTTTACCGATTTCAACTTCAACGGGGGCTCCAGCCGCTTTGGCTTTGGCACTTGGGTTCCAAGATTTAATAAAAGGAACGGCGACAGCAGCGGCTCCTAACCCTCCGACAACGGCTGTTGTCGCGGTTAAGAAACGTCTGCGACCGTTATTTAAAGGCGCATTGCTCATCCAAACATTCTCCCATTTGCTCCCTGTGGATTATTATTATTCCGCTTATCAAGAGCATGGCTAACAAAATACGAATCTAGTTGTATTTATTTGATGGCAAATCATAAATAAAACCCTACTTTTTGACAAGATAAAGCTACCTTTTCGTAACATTCGTGAAGTAAATCGCACGTGAGGTCACAAAAGGAAGATTAAAGAGCAACAACCAAATGATGTGATTAAAAAAATGAGTGTTTGCTAACACCAAAAAACAAAAAGCCCGGTATAAATACCGGGCTTTTGAACCACAATCCAGTAACACTGGAAGCGAATCTTTTGAAAAAAGATTAACGCTTAGAGAATTGTGGTTTACGACGTGCTTTACGCAGACCAACTTTCTTACGTTCAACGCAACGAGCGTCGCGAGTAACGTAGCCAGCTGCACGTAGAACAGGACGTAGTGATTCGTCGTATTCCATTAGAGCGCGAGTGATACCGTGACGGATAGCACCAGCTTGACCAGAAATACCACCACCTTTAACAGTGATGTATAGATCTAGTTTCTCAGTTAGTTCAACTAGCTCAAGAGGTTGTTTAACAACCATGCGAGAAGTTGGACGACCAAAGTAAACATCAAGGCTACGCTTGTTGATTACAATGTTGCCGCTGCCTGGTTTAATAAAAACGCGTGCAGCTGAGCTTTTGCGACGGCCAGTGCCGTAGTATTGATTCTCTGCCATTTTCGAAATCCCCAATTAGATGTCTAGTACTTTTGGTTGTTGAGCAGCATGGTTGTGCTCAGCGCCAGCGTAAACTTTCAGCTTACGGTACATAGCACGGCCTAGAGGACCACGTGGTAGCATACCTTTAACCGCTAGCTCAATAACCATCTCTGGCTTACGAATAATCAGCTTGTCGAAAGTGATTGATTTTAAGCCGCCTGGAAATTCAGTGTGACGGTAGTAAGTTTTAGCTGCTGCTTTGTTACCAGTTACAGTAACTTTCTCAGCGTTTACAACGATGATGTAATCACCAGTGTCTACGTGAGGAGTGTATTCAGCTTTATGTTTGCCACGTAGGCGAGATGCAATTTCACTTGCTAGACGACCTAGAGTTTTACCCTCAGCGTCTACGATATACCAGTCGCGTTTTACAGTTTCTGGTTTAGCAACGAAAGTTTTCATGCTAATAATAACCCGTTAAATAAAATTTACACTAAAAGGAGCATTAAAATGCCCCCACTGTCTAAGAGTCCAAAGTTGCCCCTTCGAGCGTTTGGTTTCTCTCGGCCTCTCGTTTCACAGAAACAGGCCTGCAGTAACGGTGGGTCGCAGGATTATAGGGAAGTCAGTAGAAAAAATCACCTCTTTTTGAACAAAATCACGAATTTTTTATTTTGCTTTAAAAGTGTTCGGATTGAGCTAGGCCAGATGTTCCCTTGATAAATACTCATGACTTTGCATTTCAATTAACCGCGACTGACAACGTTTGAATTCAAACTCAAGTTGCCCATGCAGATACAGATCGTCCAGCGCCACTTCGGCGGAGATAATTACTTTTACATGTCGTTCGTAAAATTCATCAATCAACGCAATAAAACGCCGCGCTGCATCATCGATGGCGCGATCCATTTGCTTCACATCAGCCAGCAGTACTGTATGGTAAATTTTGGACAACTCAATGTAATCGTTTTGGCTTCTCGCCGTTTGGCATAACTGTTCAAATGTCGCATGTAAAATACCATCACTAGCCTTTACAACAGAGAGGGTGCGATGATTGATTTCAATCTCACTGCGTGCTTCTTTTTTCTCGTCACCAACCAATTGCCGATAGTAATGTTGTAAATTGTGGCTTGCTGCTTCATCCAATGGATAGTGGTAAATTTCCGCTTGCTCTAATGTTCTTAAGCGATAATCAATGCCACTATCGACGTTCAACACATGACAGTGTGATTCAATCAAAGCAATTGCAGGGAGAAAGCGTGCTCGCTGCAAGCCGTTGCGGTATAAGTCGTGCGGTGGAATATTCGATGTCACCACTAAGATAATGCCGCGCTTAAACAGTGCTTGAAACAAGGTACCCAAAATCATCGCATCGGTAATATCTGATACAAAAAATTCATCAAAACAGATAATTTCCGTTTCAGACTTTAAAATATCGGCAACCTTTTCTAAGGGCTCTTCAACTCCAGCCAGCGCCTTCAGCTCATCATGAACTCGATACATAAAACGGTGGAAATGCACTCGCATTTTGCGAGTGGTTGGCAGAGCTTCAAAAAACGTATCCATTAGATAGGTTTTTCCTCGCCCGACACCGCCCCAAAAATAGAGCCCTTTAGGTAAGTTAGGCTGTTTAGGTTGGCGGCCAAGCCATTTGGTCCAAACCGCGGAGAGCTTAACTGGTTGGTTAAGATAATCCTGAAACTGATGGTAGAGTAAATCCAGCGCATCGACGGCGCTTTCTTGGGCAGAGTCTCGCTGAAAACCGAGTTTTTTTACATCGTGTTCATATCGCTGTTTTGGTGTCATGACCGCCTACTGCACTAAAGAAAATGGAAACTGCTATTTCGTGTATTTCGCTTTATTGGCTAGAGCAGTCATAGTAACATGTCCAAGCGACGTGTGTAACCAACAGGTAAAAAACATGTTAAATAACAACAATAAGGAGCTGTTATGCCTTGGATATATGCCATTGTAGGCTTGCTAGTAGGGGCCGTGTTGGGAATGGTCATTTCACGATTGACTACGCCTCAATATAAAAACCAAAAGTCTCTACAAAAAGAATTAGATAACGCGAAATTTAGTTTGGAACAACAACGCCAAGAATTGTCGGATCACTTTGCTCAAGCGGCAGAAATACTCGATACCCTAGGTAAAGATTATACAAAACTGTATCAACACATGGCCAAAACATCGTCTGAAATTCTGCCGAATATGCCAGAGCAAGATAACCCATTTATCAAAAAAATCGCTCTGCATAATGATACAGAGAAAAGCAACGATGACATTTTGGAACAGCCACCGAAAGATTATGCCAATGGCGCAACAGGGCTTTTTAATACCCCTAAAAAAGAGATCATTCATTCTGCAGACGTGGTTAAGGTGAAAGCCGTTTAATCTGAATTCATGAACTTTATAAAGGTTTTTGAGTCATAAACCTCACGAGAGTGTTGAAGTTTTGTCTTTCGTACAAATATTAAACTTCGAACACAGTTATTCCAAAGGAGCTTATGATGAAAAAACCTTTACTTCTTTTAACCGCTCTATCGTTAAGTTTAAGTTCAATCATCACCCCACTACCCGCAATGGCAGCGCTACCCTTTTCTGTCAGTGGTGAGCCACTGCCGAGCTTAGCACCGATGCTAGAGCAAGTGACACCAGCGGTTGTGAGTATCTCAGTTGAGGGGACTCAAGTCTCCCATCAACGTTTACCCGAGCAGTTTCGATTTTTCTTTGGTCCTGACTTCCCAATCGACCAATCGCAAGAACGGCCATTTAGAGCATTAGGCTCTGGTGTCATTACTGACGCAGACAAAGGCTATGTTGTGACTAATTATCACGTCATCGATGGCGCTGATAAGATTCGCGTCAAACTATACGACGGCCGAGAATACGATGCGGAGCTCGTCGGTGGCGATAAAATGTCCGATGTCGCGCTGATCAAACTCAAAAAAGCAAAAAATTTAACCCAAATTCGTATCGCAGATTCAGACAAACTGCGTGTAGGTGATTTCACTGTCGCGATCGGGAACCCGTTTGGTCTTGGTCAAACGGTGACTTCCGGCATTGTTTCTGCGCTAGGACGAAGTGGACTTAATCTTGAAAACTTTGAGAACTTTATTCAGACCGATGCCGCGATTAACAGTGGCAACTCTGGTGGTGCCTTAGTCAATCTCAATGGTGAATTGATTGGGATTAATACCGCGATTCTTGGGCCGAATGGTGGCAACGTTGGGATAGGTTTTGCAATACCATCAAATATGATGAAAAACTTGACCGAACAGATCTTAGAATTTGGTGAGGTAAAACGTGGCGTGCTCGGTGTTCAAGGGGGTGAAATAACCTCTGAACTGGCTGAAGCGCTAGGCTATGAGTCAAGTAAAGGGGCGTTTGTTAGCCAAGTTATTAAAGATAGCGCCGCCGATAAAGCAGGGATCAAAGCGGGTGATGTCATCACAGCTATTAATGGAAAAAACGTTTCTACCTTCAATGAATTAAGAGCCAAAGTGGCAACATTAGGTGCAGGTAAAAAAATCACAATCGATGTTATCCGCGATGGTAAAAGCAAAACCTTCGACGTAACCTTGAGTGAAAACAACACCACAACTAAAGCAGAGCAACTGCACTCGGGGTTGACTGGTGCGGCACTGACCAATACGACGGATCAAGACCCAATCGCTGGCGTTAAAGTGACTGCTATAGAGAAAGGGTCAGCGGCAGAAGCGTATCAACTACAAAAAGAGGACATCATCATTGGTGTTAACCGCCAACGAGTGAAAAACCTCGCACAATTACGCGAAATTTTGGAGAAAAAGCCGAGCATACTTGCGCTGAATATCCAACGAGGTGATAGAACTATTTACTTGGTTATTCGCTAATTAGTGAGAATCTCTTGTCGAGTGATCAGGGCAGCATTTAAATGCTGCCCTTTTCTTATTCAATCATGTAGTGCTATTCTTCCTCTCTCAAGCTCAGGTGTAAAATAAGCTGAGTATATAGCGGGTTTTGTTTGGGGAAGATATGCTTAACTTTTTACTTCGTTCAGTGGGGCTTGGGCTTCTCGCTGCTATTGTTATTTTACTAGCGGTTCCCTCGCTACGTTCAAATGTTCTCCCGCAAATCGCGGCCGAAGAGTCTCCCAATGCGCTCTCTTTGCAAATTTCGTTTAACCAAGCCGTTCGCCGCGCCGCACCTGCTGTAGTCAATATTTACAACCAAAAATACACCGAAAGCGATCGCAGTAAACTGTCGATTCAAGGGTTAGGTTCTGGTGTGATTGTGAGCGAGAAAGGGTACATCATTACTAACTATCACGTAGTAGCCCAAGCCGACCAAATCGTAGCGGCCTTACAAGATGGCCGTCTCGCAGCAGCGCAATTAGTAGGCAAAGATCGACGCACGGATATCGCAATTTTGCGAATCGAAGGAACGAACCTTCCCGTTATTCCACAAAATCCCAATTACTCGGTGAAAGTTGGCGATGTGGTACTGGCCATTGGCAATCCATACAACCTTGGACAAACCACTACTTTTGGTATCATTTCTGCCACTGAACGTTCATCAGTCAGTACCGATGGACGTCAAGCTTTCATCCAAACTGATGCGGCCATTAATGAAGGCAATTCAGGTGGAGCTTTGGTCAACACTCAAGGAGAGCTCGTCGGTATTAACACGGCTTCGTTTCAACAAGCAACTGAAATGAAAACCGATGGTATATCATTCGCGATTCCTTACAAATTAGCCAATACCATTATGGAAAAAATCATTGCTGATGGACGCGTGATTCGCGGCTATATCGGTATTGATGGGCAAGATATTACTCCAGTAACATCTCGCCTACTTGGCAGTGAACATATTGGCGGCATAGTTGTGTTGGGCATTGACCCCAATGGCCCTGCGGAAACGGCTGGTTTTAAAGAGCGGGACATTATTCTAAAAATTGGCGGTAAAAAAATTAATGGTCGCAAGAGTGTGATGGAAATTGTCACTGACTTGCGCCCAGGTACCGTTGTCGATGTGCTCATCTTACGTAAGGGTGAAGAGATGACACTTCCCGTGACAATTGTTGAAGACCTACGCGAATAAAACTAAGCCACCAAAAACAAAACAAAGAGACATAAAAAAGCCCCCAACTCACGAAGGGGGCTTTTATTTATAGACTTTTACTCTTGCTCAAGATCTGAATCACTAAGTTCTGATTCAATCTCAATCGCAGTAACACGTTGTAACCCTCTCGGCAGTAAGCTACCTCGACGTCCACGCTCACCACGGAAGTTTTCTAGATCGCTGGCTTTTAAACCAAGTTTGCGTTTGCCGGCATAGAGCGTAATAGCCGCTCCTTGAGGCAAGGAGATTAAGTGTGACACAAACTCTTCACGCTCTTTGGACTTAGCCGCAGGAATATTGATTATTTTGTTGCCTTTGCCTTTGGTTAGCTGTGGTAAATCTTTGATTGGGAATAGCAACATTCGGCCCTGATTCGTGATCGCTAAAATGTCATCAGACTCCAAATTACCGATGGCCTGCGGCGTCATTACCTCTGAGTTCTCAGGCAAATTAACTAAGGCTTTACCACTACGGTTTTTCGACAGCAGTTCACCACCTTTACACACAAAACCATAACCGGCATCAGAGCCCACTAACCAGAGTTGCTCCTCTTCCCCCATCACTACTTGGCGAATAGACGAGCCCTCTGTGATGTTGAGACGACCCGTAATCGGTTCACCTTGGCTGCGCGCCGAAGGTAGCGAGTGAGCTTCAAGCGAATAACTTCGACCATCGCTACCCAAGAATACGACCTGTTGATTGCTCTTACCACAAGCATGAGCCAAATACTGGTCGCCGGATTTGTAGCTCAAACTTTGGCAATCCACATCATGCCCTTTGGCATGACGTACCCAGCCTTTTTCCGAAAGCACAACGGTGATCGCTTCACTTGGCACAAGGTCACGCTCAGTCAACGCTTTAGATTCAGCACGCTCAATCAGTGGTGAACGGCGATCATCACCGTACTTCTCAGCATCCGCTTTGATCTCTTTCTTCAACAATGTGTTCAAGCGACGCTCAGAACCAAGCAACTGCTCTAATTTTTCGCGCTCTTTGGCAAGCTCATCTTGCTCACCACGAATCTTCATCTCTTCAAGTTTGGCTAAGTGGCGAAGTTTGGTATCTAAAATCGCATCGGCTTGAATAGCACTAATACCAAAACGGGCCATCAGTACCGCTTTAGGTTCATCTTCAGTACGAATGATTTCAATCACTTCATCAATATTCAGATAAGCAATGAGCAAACCTTCCAAGATGTGCAAACGCGCCATGACTTTATCAAGACGGTACTGTAAGCGGCGGCGAACCGTGGTGCGACGAAACTCAATCCACTCAGAAAGAATGGTCACTAAACCTTTCACTTCAGGACGATTGTTTAAGCCAATCATGTTCAAGTTAACACGGAAGCTTTTCTCTAGATCGGTTGATGCGAACAAGTGGCTCATCAACAAGTCACAATCTACGCGGTTAGAACGCGGCACAATAACAATACGCGTAGGGTTCTCATGATCCGATTCATCGCGTAAATCTTCAACCATTGGCAATTTCTTCGCGCGCATTTGGTTAGCGATTTGTTCGAGCAATTTAGCGCCTGAGACTTGATGAGGTAATGCTGTGATCACAACATCACTACCCTCTTTATGCCAAACCGCGCGCATTTTGATACTGCCGCGACCTGAGCGATATATTTTCTCAATTTCAATTCTGGGTGAAATAATTTCCGCTTCGGTCGGATAATCTGGCCCTTGCACGTACTGCATCACATCATGCAGTTGCGCTTCCGGGTTATCGATCAGGTGAATCGTCGCATCGGCAATTTCACGCACATTGTGTGGCGGGATATCGGTCGCCATGCCCACCGCAATTCCCGTGACGCCATTGAGCAAAATATGAGGTAAACGCGCCGGCAGCATTTGTGGTTCTTGCATTGTGCCATCAAAGTTAGGCTGCCAATCAACGTTGCCTTGTCCAAGCTCACCCAGTAAAACTTCAGCGAATTTAGACAGTTTCGCTTCGGTATAACGCATCGCCGCGAAGGATTTTGGATCGTCCGGAGCACCCCAGTTACCTTGACCATCCACCAGTGGATAGCGGTAAGAAAAGGGTTGTGCCATTAATACCATCGCTTCGTAACAGGCCGAATCACCGTGCGGGTGGTATTTACCGAGCACGTCACCAACGGTACGCGCTGATTTTTTGTACTTGGCTGACGCCGAGAGTCCAAGCTCCGACATCGCATAAATAATACGTCGCTGTACCGGTTTTAAACCATCGCCAATATAAGGCAGTGCGCGGTCCATGATGACGTACATCGAATAATTGAGATAGGCGTCTTCAGTGAACTTACGCAGCGGCAGTTTCTCAACACCATCAAAGGTTATTTCAGTTGACATTTATTGCACCTCTGCCATATCGCCATAACGTTGCAACCATGCGCGGCGGTCATCTGCACGCTTTTTACCTAGCAACATGTCCATCATCTCATCCGTTGCTTCAGCATCATCAATGGTCAGTTGCACCAAGCGGCGCGTGTTTGGATCCATCGTTGTTTCACGCAATTGAAGCGGATTCATTTCACCCAAACCTTTAAATCGCTGGACGTTGATTTTGGCTTTTTTCTGGCTAAGTCGCTCTAAAATGCCCTCTTTTTCAGCATCATCGAGTGCATAAAAGACCTCTTTGCCGCAGTCGATCCGATACAAAGGAGGCATCGCAACAAAAATATGACCCGCTTTGACTAATGCTCGGAAATGTTTGGTAAATAAGGCACAGAGCAAGGTGGCAATATGTAAACCATCAGAGTCCGCATCTGCGAGAATACAGATTTTACCGTAACGCAATCCATCGAGATCGTCGTTATCAGGATCAATCCCAAGCGCAACAGAAATATCATGCACTTCTTGTGAAGCCAGCACTTGGTCTGCCGAGACTTCCCACGTATTTAAAATTTTCCCACGCAGTGGCATAACCGCTTGAAATTCACGATCGCGCGCTTGCTTAGCACTGCCGCCTGCTGAATCCCCTTCGACAAAGAAGATTTCCGTGCGGCTCAGGTCTTGCACTGAACAGTCGGTCAATTTACCGGGGAGCGCGGGGCCTGATGCGATTTTTTTCCGTACCACTTTTTTGCTGGCTCGCATGCGGCGATGCGCATTGGCTATGCACACTTCGGCAAGTAATTCAGCGAGTTGTGGTTTTTCATTCAGCCATAAACTAAAGGAGTCTTTTATTACACCTGAAACAAAAGCCGCGGTTTGACGTGAAGAAAGGCGCTCTTTGGTTTGCCCTGCAAACTGTGGGTCTTGCATCTTAACCGACAACACATAAGAACAGCGGTCAAAGACATCTTCACCAGTTAACTTAACGCCACGCGGCAACAGGTTGCGGAATTCACAGAATTCACGCATCGCATCGAGCAACCCTTGGCGTAAGCCGTTAACGTGCGTACCACCTTGTGCGGTAGGGATTAAGTTAACATAGCTTTCAGTGATCATCTCACCACCTTCAGGTAGCCAAATCACTGCCCAGTTGGCCGCTTCAGTTTCAGCGACAAACTCACCCGTAAATGGCTCTTCAGGCAATAAGGTGTAGCCCTTTACACCTTCTGCGAGATAATCTTTTAAGCCGTCTTCGTAGTACCAACGGTGCTCAAGATTGTTAACCTTATCACTAAAGGTGATCTCGAGCCCCGGGCAAAGTACCGCTTTAGCGCGCAAATTATTGATTAGGCGAGTCACTGAAAAGTTAGGCGAATCAAAGTAGCTGGTATCGGGCCAAAAGTGGACACTCGTCCCTTTATTGCGACGACCACAGGTGCCAGTTACTGTCAATTCCTCGACTTTATTACCGTGCTCAAACGCCATTTCATAGATTTGCCCATCACGGCGAACGGTCACTTCCACACGCTTGGATAGGGCATTCACTACGGAAATACCTACCCCATGTAAACCACCGGAGAACTGGTAGCTTTTGTTTGAAAACTTACCACCCGCATGCAATTTACAGAAGATAAGCTCAACGCCTGATATTTTCTCTTCAGGGTGAATATCAACAGGCATACCACGCCCATCATCGATCACTTCAAGTGATTGATCTGCGTGGAGAATAACTTGTACCTTGGAGGCATATCCGGCTAGCGCTTCATCGACACTGTTATCGATAACTTCTTGGCCTAAATGGTTAGGTCGCGCGGTGTCCGTATACATCCCAGGTCGGCGACGTACTGGTTCTAAACCATTAAGAACTTCAATGGCCCCAGCATTATATTGTTCAGTCATAATACGGAATGCTTTTATAGATAAATGATTCGTTACTTTTTCGACAGTTTATCAATGATGTGCTTGTGATTAATTAACGACAACAACGCTGATTTTTTCAGCATTACAAACTGCAAAAGTATAGATAGGACATAGTCTGGAAGAGCCTTGCTTATGTCAAGCGAGATAAGTAAGTTACAGGTAAAATTATGACTCCCCCCTCAATGAATCGGTCAGAGATCTAGGAATTCGATGATTTGTCGCGGATATCGCTCAAAGTTCACAAAACTATGATCGCCGCCAAATTCAACCGTCTGTTTTGCTCCCGCCAATTTAGCGACGGCTTGACGGTAATCTAAGACTTCATCACCCATTTGTTGCAACAACCAAAATGACGTGACGTCATTAATTTTAACCTCTAATGCTTTGAGCTCTTCAATATGTTTCGCCTCTAGCCGATAGTGCTCTTGCGTGTAGGGGTTGACTTGTTCGCCTAAAAAATTGACCAATAATTCATACGGTTTGATTGCTGGGTTTATCACCACGGCACGAAAACCAAACAAATGGTTTAACCAAATAGACAAATACCCGCCTAATGAACTCCCCACCAGCGCAATACGATATTGATCTTGATGTTGATGAATAAGATCAAGTAGATATTCCGCAGCTTGCGCGGGAAAACTGGGTAACTTAGGCACCATCACTTTGATATCAGGACGCTGCATTTGGCAATACTTCACCATCACTTGTGCTTTGTGCGACAGCGGCGAGCTATTAAAGCCGTGAATATAAAGCAGCATAGGTTGACGAGTAGGCATCTCAGTATCCATTAGCGTTAAAATCCGGTTGGAATGCGCCGTTAGCTAAACGTTTGACTTGAGTTTCTATTTGACCATCAGCAGATAGCGTCAATTCACGCCATCCAGGGGAAGTACGATCCAAAGCAAAATCATCTGAATTGGGCTTAAATTGTACACAGGTCGAGGGAGTGGCCATCACTCGGACACCGTGATGGAGTTTATCCATATTTTGATGAACATGACCACACAGGACGGCTTTCACATTGCGATGTTGCGTGACGATATTCCAAAAAGCATCGCTGTCTTTAAGGCTATGTTGATCGAGCCAGGCGCTCCCCACCAATAGAGGATGATGATGCAGCACAATCAAGGTGTGTCGCTGATGGTGCGTCGATAATTTTTCGTCAAGTAAAGCCAATTGTTGATCGCTCAGCCGTCCATGCGGTACGCCCACAACTTGAGAATCGAGCATCACCATCTGCCAGTGTTCACCGAGTAATACATGCTCCGACTGTTGAATCTGCTCTGACGGGAATACGGCGCCCATATTAGGTTTAAAGTCGTGATTACCGGGAAGCCAAAAACAAGTTTTTTCTAATGAGGAAATACCACGAGAGAAACGAAGATAAGACTCAGCACTATGATCTTGCGAGATGTCGCCCGTGGCTAGAATTGCATTAAATTCAACACGTTGCGCGCAGATCTCTGCCACAACAGCATGAAAGCTATCTACCGTATTAACACTCAACAGGCTGCCATCATCCGGCGCAAACAGATGCGTATCGGTAATTTGTAGCAGCTTGATGCTGTCTGAATTGTCTAGAGTTGGCGACACGTTCAAAATTTATTAATCCAAATTGAATGACTAATTTTCATCTATGACGAAGACTAAATTGGAGCTCGACTAATCCCGTGCTTTAAACAGAAAGTAAGCCAATCGCCTAAAAAGCGATTGATTTGCGCTTTCTCATCTTTTTGCATCATTTGTTCATTCGGGTAATCATAGCGAGCTTTGATCTGATTTATCCGCGCACTTGCACACACTTCGGAAACACGTGCATCGTGGTAAAGCCTGACAGACATCGACGGTAATGGAAATACTGAAACGTCATCACTCTGACAAATCTCCACTAAAGTTGTGTACTTTGTGACCTCTAGCACTTGTAATTGATAGGTCATTTGAGCAGCCTGATAACAGCGTAAGTCACCCACGCTCGGCTGACTTGGTAACAAAGCGTTCAATTTCGCGTAGTTAGTTTCGTACACACGCATTAGTTCCGATAAATCAACGTGATACGGTTTTTTCAATGCTAATTCTGCCATTGCAATTGTAACTGTTGATAGTTTAGCTCTAACCATTGTAAAGCGATAATTGAGGCACCATTCTCAATTTGGCCGTTTTTCACTAAGCGGTAAGCCTCTTCACGGCTCATGACATGAACTTTGATGTCTTCACCTTCATAGTCAAGCCCATGTACGCCTTTAGCTTGCGTTGCATCGATTTCACCAACAAAGACGTCGAGTAATTCAGAGCATCCGCCAGATGATGGATAATAAGAGCTAATTTTTTCGATTCGGTTCACTTCAATTCCCGCCTCTTCCATCGCCTCTCGACGAATAACCTGCTCGGACGTTTCATTAGGGTCGATGACTCCAGCAATAATCTCCAGTTGCCAAGGATGGGCGTGCTCTAGTGCTCCAACTCGAATTTGCTCTATAATCACGACTTCATCACGCACAGGATCATAAGGAAGCATAGCCGCAGCATGACCTCTTTCAAACATTTCTCTTTCAATCTCCTCACTCCATCCACCTTCAAACAACTTGTGTTTAAAGCGGTATTTCACCATGCGGAAAAAACCTTGGAACAGTGTTTCTTTTGAAATGACGTCCACATCTTGGGGCGTAAAAATGTTGTACTGTTTGTCAGACTGCTGCATTTGAAACCTCGCTCAGTGAATCTCATAGTTTAATCATGGAATTCATCCATCACCAAGGATATTGCTCAACTTTTTATATAAATTTTATATTTATTTTTAAACGAGCATCGAATTTTATTGCACAGATGGACAGTTATGTGTAAAAAAGTGCAAAGTTTCGAGTGAATTACCACCAATTTAAGTTAAACTCCTTAAAAGTAACCTTCTTACATATTAAGGCAGGGAATAGGACCAATGAAAAAACTGCTTCCACTATTCATCAGCGCAGCATTAGGCAGCCTGAGTTCTTCAGTATGCGCGGATACTCTTACTGAAATCTATAATCAAGCCAAAGAAAATGATCCTCAGCTACTGAGCTCTGCAGCTCAACGTGATGCTGCATTTGAAGCGGTAACATCTAGCCGTGGTGATCTGTTACCACAAATCAACCTGACTGCTGGTTACAATATCAACCGCAGCGATATTGATGCACGCGAAAGTGATAAGCTCACAGCAGGCATCAGTTTCTCTCAGCAGCTTTATCAACGTTCAAGTTGGGTTTCTTTAGACACGGCAGAAAAGAATGCACGCAAAGCGGATTCTGCCTATGCGGCCACCCAGCAGGGTCTGATTTTACGCGTTGCACAAGCCTATTTTGAAGTGCTTCGCGCCAAAGATAACTTGGCATTTGTCCGTGCAGAAAAAGCGGCAGTGGCTCGTCAATTAGAGCAAACGAAACAACGTTTTGAAGTCGGCCTTTCTGCAATTACTGACGTGCATGACGCACAAGCGCAATACGACGGCGTGCTTGCTGATGAAGTTTTGGCAAAAAATAGCCTCACCAATAGTTATGAAACCTTGCGTGAAATTACCGGCCAAGAACATTCTGATTTAAGTGTGTTGGATACTAATCGTTTTTCAGCCAGCAAAACAACGCAGCCGATTGATGCTCTGCTTGAAGAAGCCCAACAGAAAAATCTCTCTTTGCTGACCGCTCGTATTGCTCAAGATGTCGCGAAAGATAATATTTCATTAGCAAGTTCAGGGCACTTACCCTCACTGACTCTTGATGGCGGCTACAAGTACGGCGATGAAAGTAATAATAACAGCGGCTCTAAAGGGGATTATAACGATTTTAATGTCGGTATTAACCTTGCGGTGCCATTGTACACTGGTGGAAAAACCACTTCGCAAACCAAACAAGCTGAATTTGCGTACGTTGCTGCAAGCCAAGATTTAGAAAAAACGTATCGCAGCGTTGTGAAAGATGTACGCGCATTTAACAACAACATCAATGCCTCTATTGGCGCTTTACGTGCTTATGAGCAGTCAGTTATTTCAGCGAAATCAGCACTGGAAGCGACCGAAGCAGGGTTTGATGTCGGTACGCGAACTATTGTTGATGTACTTGATTCAACGCGCCGTCTCTACGATGCGAATAAAAATCTCTCTAACGCACGTTATGACTATGTGCTGAGCGTACTGCAATTGCGTCAAGCAGTAGGCACCTTGAGTGAGCAAGATATTTTAGATATCAACGCTGGCTTAAAAGCAGACAGCTAAAAAAGTAAAAGCCGCTGACAATTCAGCGGCTTTTTTGTCGTGATTGGCTCATTTTATACAAAATGCCAAAGGATACGGCGCGATGTTAGCCTCTACCGCCTTTAATCGCTTCAATAATTTCTGTGGTTGAGCAACCATCTTCAAAGTTCAACACTTTGACTTCTCCACCCGCAGCAATCACTTCTTCACCACCGGCGATATCTTCAGGTTTATAGTCACCACCTTTCACCAGTAAATTAGGTAGTACAGCCGCTATCAAACGCTGTGGCGTATCTTCAGAAAAAGGAACCACCCAATCGACAGCGCCCAATGCAGCCAGTACCGCCATGCGGCGATCTGTTGTATTGACTGGGCGACCTGGGCCTTTCAAACGCTTAACCGACTCATCCGTGTTAACAGCAACAATCAGGCGATCGCCCAATTTGGCTGCGTGGTTAAGATAAGAAACATGTCCTGCATGCAAAATATCAAAGCAACCATTGGTCATCACCACCTTTTCGCCCTGAGCTTGAGCCACTTTTACCGCATCAATTAAGGCTTGTTCACTGATGACACCATAATCAGTATCTTTGCTACCGTGAACCGCTTCCGCTAGTTCAATGGTTGAAACGGTTGACGTGCCCAGTTTACCAACCACAACACCCGCCGCCGCATTGGCCAATGCGCACGCTTCATCAAGTGGTTTACCTGCCGCAACTGATGCTGCAAGCACTGAAATCACCGTATCTCCCGCGCCCGTTACGTCATACACTTCTTTGGCTAATGTTGGTAAATGGAATGGCTTCTGATTGCGTTGTAACAGTGTCATGCCATGTTCGCTGCGAGTCACCAATAGTGCGCCAAGATCAAACTGTTCAATCAAGGCAAAGCCTTTTTCTACTAGCTCTTGCTCTGTTTTTACTTTGCCTACGACCTGTTCAAATTCAGACATGTTAGGTGTGAGCAATGTTGCGCCACGATAACGTTCGAAATCGGCTCCTTTAGGATCGATAAAAACGGGAACGTTGGCTGCACGTGCTTTTTGGATCAATTGCTGCACATGCTCTAATGCGCCTTTGGCGTAATCGGACAAGATCACCGCTTTTACTTTCGGTAACGCCAGCTCCATGCGAGATAAAATCAGTTCTGGATCGGTGTTCTCAAACTTATCTTCGAAATCCAAACGGATCAGTTGCTGGCCTCGGCTTAGCACGCGTAATTTTGTAATGGTTGGATAATTTGGCAGAGCAACAAAATCACAACTCACTTTCAACGCTGTTAACGTTTCAGTCAGAACGTTAGCTGGCTCATCCACGCCAGTTAAACCAACAATATGCGCATGACCGCCCAGCGAAGCAATGTTCATTGCAACGTTTGCCGCGCCGCCTGGACGTTCTTCGCTATTCTCTACTTTTACTACAGGAACGGGGGCTTCTGGTGAGATGCGACCGGTTGGACCATACCAGTAGCGATCAAGCATCACATCGCCAATAATCAATACACCTGCATCATTGTAGTCAGGTAGGATTGGTTTCATTGTGGATCTCCAATTTTTGTTATTGCGCTGAGTGTAACACAGCTCATTGAGTCTCTAAAACACTCAACCTAGCCACTGCTGCCAAGCGTTTGTGACTCGTTTTCGCAGGTCAACAAACTTACTTTCGTCAATATCCGCATCCAAGTTAAGCAAGTTTCGATGATGGATCTGATTGCGCATCGAAGTATAGGCATCGGTGAGAGCCTGCGCTTGTTCTTTGTCCATCACACCTTGGTTCAGTAGTGACTCAAAAATGCGTACGTTGTCTGACCAAAACGTCAATTTTGGCTTTTCATGGCTAAAACGCAGCACTAGATATTGAGCTAAAAACTCAATATCAGTGATGCCACCAGCATCTTGTTTAAGCATAAAACGGCCACTTTTCTTTCCCCCCAAATGATCGCGCATTTTTATCCGCATCGCGACTACATCATGCTTGAGCTTGGTTTCATCTCTTGCCAATGACAAAATCTCATGGCGGGTGCGATGGAAAGCCTGTTGCAGTGGCTCATCACCATAAATCATTCGAGCTCGAACTAAGGCTTGGTGTTCCCACGTCCACGCTTCATTGCGCTGGTATTCATCAAACGCTTCAGCGGGGCTAACTAACAAACCGGACGCTCCAGACGGGCGCAAACGAGTATCAACTTCATACAAAATACCAGAAGCGGTACGAGTAGCAAAAATGTGGATCACGCGCTGGGCTAAGCGCAAATAAAACTGACGGCCATCAATCTCTTTTGCGCCATCAGTGTAACAATCCACTGGGCAGTCATGGAGAAACACGATATCAAGATCAGAATTGTAGCCCAACTCCCAGCCCCCCACTTTGCCATAACCAACAACTGCAAACCCTTTACCATCCCTCTCTTTTAAATGAGTGGGTTGGCCGTATTTTGCACTGACTTGCTGCCAAGCTTGGTTGATCACCGCTTCAACGATGGCTTCAGCAAGGTAAGTTAAGTGATCGCTCACTTTCATCACAGGCAACGCACCAGCAATATCAGCAGCAGCAATACGCAAAATGCAGATCTGCTTAAATTGGCGTAATCCTTCCATTTGCTGCTCCATATCCTCTTCGGGAATACGAGCAAGAAAATCACGCAGTTCAGTTTTATAAGCGGACAACTCCATTGGATTATAGAGATGCTGCGGGTCGATAAGTTCATCGAGTAAAATAGGGTAACGACTAAGCTGTTCCGAAATCATCGGGCTTGCGGTGCATAAACGCACCAGTTGCGTCAATGCCGCAGGGTGTTCATCTAGCAGCTCAAGGTAAGTGGTTCGAGTCACAATTTTGTACATCAAATGCAGCACACGAGGTAAGCCAAACTGCGCATCTGGGTGAATGAAAATCGCTTGGAACAGTTTTGGCATCAACCGGTTTAATACATCTCGTCCGCGTGGGCCCAGCGTTTTTTTCGCCAAATCCTCTTTAAATTGGATCAATACATGCACCATGCCGGCAGGATCATCACAGGTAAGCTCTTGTTGAAAAATCGTTTCAAGCACATCTGGCTTGTGCGCCATATCCCACAGCTCGTGAAAATGTTTAGCAACGCACTGGTCATCTTCTTCTTCATCATCGCCAATCAGAGTTGCAAATACTTGATGTACTTTGGTCATGTGTTGATGCGTTTCGTGAAGCAGCGTTACCCAGTCAGTGCATTGCATTGCAACGGCTAAGCGAAGTTGATCCAGTTCATTGTCTGGCAAGGTTTGCGTCTGCTTGTCGGCCATCGCTTGCCATAGGTTTTCAAGGCGACGTAAAAACAGATAAGCTTGTCGTAAATCGGCCACTTCTTGCGGTTTGAGCAGGGCAAGTTCTTCTATTGCAACCAGTGTTTCTAATAGTCCACGCTGACGTAAACTGGGTTCTCGTCCACCACGAATTAACTGAAATACTTGTGCGATGAATTCAATTTCGCGGATCCCGCCTGCGCCTAATTTGATGTTGTTATGCAGCCCTCGACGTCTCACTTCGCTGCTGATCATCGATTTCATACGGCGCAGAGATTGAATGGCGCTAAAATCGATGTAGCGGCGGAACACAAATGGTCGCAGCATTTGACGCAACTCTTGGTACTGCGAATACATTTCCCGCCCCATTACTCGAGCTTTGATCATCGCATAACGCTCCCAATCACGCCCTTGCTCTTGGTAATAATCTTCGAGCGCCGCATAGCTCATCACCAGTGGGCCACTTTCACCAAAAGGACGCAAACGCATATCAACTCGGTAGCAAAAACCGTCAAAGGTATGTTGATCCAACGCTTTAATGATTCGCTGGCCTAAACGGGTAAAAAATTGCGCATTCGCGATGCTGCGGCGAGCGCCTTGTGTTTCACCGTTTTCAGGATAAGTAAAGATGAGGTCGATATCCGACGAGAAGTTCAACTCACCGCCACCTAACTTGCCCATACCGATGATCAGCATAGGTTGTGCTTCACCTTGGTCGTTAGTTGGCGTTCCCCACTCGAAGCAGCAAACAGCGTACTGCCACTGGTAAGTCTCAAAAATGAGTGCTTCCGCCAGTGCTGAAAGATGTGCAAGGCTCTCTTCTAACGTCCAACTGGCGGTGAAATCTCGCCAAGCGATGTACACCATTTCACGGTTACGAAACTGACGCAAAATACGATGCCCTGACATTTCATCTTTGCACTCTTCTAGCTGTATAGCGAGATCGTCTCGGTAATGATCTAGCCTTGACTCTCCCGCCAACATTTCCGGTAATTGCATACACAACCATTCATCTCGCAATAATGCTTCATTGATAAACTGGCTCATCCCGACCACATACAACAGCTGTTTTCTCAATGGCTCGGACCACTGTGCAATGCTCGGTTGTTGCTCTAGCAAATGTTGATAGGTGGTGTGCGCAAAAGCGTGAAGTGATGAAGGCAGTAACATGAGACATCCTTGTGAATTGAGACCAATGCAGTCGCTAGAAGGCTATTTATAGCAAACTTATATCAATAAAAAACGCCCAACAACAAGAATTGTGGGCGTTGATTGAAGGATCGAATTTCTACAGAGTTAGACTTTGAACATCGTGATTTTCCGATCTAACTCTTCGGCGTTGCTTTGCATGATCTCTGATGTTTCAAGCAACTCACCAACCACTGTTACTGAGGCTTCAACAAGCTCCCTCACATTGGTTAGATTTTGGTCCATTTCCTGAGCCACGCTAGTTTGCTGCCCAGCGGCCGTTGCGATTTGGATATTCATGTCATTGATCCGTTGCACTTGATTCACAATACCATCTAATTCAGTGCCCGCATTCGTAACCAGCTCAACTCCTTCAGCCGCTTCAACTACACTTTTTTCCATTAAATCAACGGCTGAATTGGCACTATTTTGTAATTGAGAAATCATCTCTTGGATCTCAATCGTCGCTTTTTGGGTGCGCTGCGCTAAGTTACGCACTTCATCGGCCACCACCGCAAAACCACGCCCAGCTTCACCAGCCCGAGCCGCTTCAATGGCAGCATTGAGCGCGAGTAGGTTGGTTTGCTCGGAAATACTTTGGATGGTTCCAACAACACTGCCAATCGCAACCACTCGTTCTTCAACTTGGTTGACGGCTTGCGCTGATGCCGCGATATCCTTCGATAGCTCACTCATCTTAGTGATGGTGCCTTTGACAAAACGCTGACCAGTTTCGGCTTGACCTGACGCTTGCTCAGTTAGTGCTGATGCATTTTGTGCATGCTCTGCGACCGTTTGCACCGTGGATGTCATTTCACTCATGGCGGTGGCCAATTGGTCAATTTCGTTAAACTCTTCTTGAGCCGAATCTTTGGTTTCTGACATGCTGATGGTCATGACTTCAGTAAGTGACGAAAGCTCTTGTGAGGCATCCACTTGCATCTTAATGACGTCTTGCAACTGACGGCGGGTTTTCTCAAGCTCTCGCGCAACGTCGCCGTACTCATCTTTACATTCCATATTAATCGGTGTGGAAAGATCACGACTTGCCATCAACTTAATTGAATCACTTAAATATTGTGTTTGGCGTAGCATGACTTTGGCTGCGGCGAGTAAAAGCACAACAAAAACGATGATCATGAATGCCGTTTGCCATACTACTTGAGTCAAATAAGCATCATAGTGTTGCTGAGCGATTTCGGTATTCTGAGTTGCTGCAAGCAGTGATTCGTAAAAAGTACGAGCATCCCAAAGCTGCTTTGCGATGATCAATACTGTACTAAACACCATCAGCATAACCATTTTAGGAACGAGACGAATATCAGTAATCAAACGTTCCCATGGCTTAAATGCCATTGTTGCCATTGTCAGTTCTCCACTATGTCTTATATGTTGAAATTTCGGTAAGTAAGCAAACTCAAAAACTAAAAAGCTATTTATTTTGAGCTTCGTATGAAAAAAGATGATATCAAAGATGAGACAAATCCAATGTGTTTATTGTTGCTGATCCACTCACTCATGGCATTATTTGTGATCTCAGGCTTGTTGTTCATCCCTGTCAATCATGATACCTGTTAGGTTTCTATCGACCCTGATTTTTTGAACTGTAGTCGTTTCGTTGTGCAACCTGTTGGAGATTTGATCTCATCCACAAATCAATTGCAATTAATGAAACTAAATGAGCAGAGATATAAAAAAAGAGACACCGCAGTATCTCTTTTTCATTTTGGCTGTGAGCCATGTTGATTAGCGACTTTTACGCCAATAAGGCTCGGCTTCAATGCCAATTTGTCGCGTCTGCTCCATCGCATGAACAATGGAGTTTTGTTGGCGAATCAACCATCGCTTGAGTTGTTCTTGTTCGTCTTCTTGCAACTTGTCGATCAAATTCTCTAGCGGCTTGAGCATTAATAAATCATCTATTCCTTGCAGTAAATCAGCCCAAGGGAGACGGAAGTTTTTGCGTTCTTCAATATCATAAAGGCTCGCAAAACCAATGCCAGTGTAGAGATTACGCATTAAACGATACTGCTGATCAATATACTCTTGAGGGCTTAGCTCAACTTTAGGAGGAAAAGCTTCCATTAACTCGGCCCATGTGCGATCCAACTGCTTCACCGAAAACGAACCGACGTTACGCGCCATTTTTTCTCTGGCTTTATCGTCCAAGAAGGGTTGCCATCCACGGCTCAAAATCCAACGACTGAGATCAAGCAGTAACCCAGTATAACGCGCCGAACTGAGCAGCTTTAAGTTTTCTTCCCGAGTGGGTAGTGCCTCTTGCTGCTCTTTTAACTCGGCGATGATAAATTTACGAGCGTCCAGTTTACGCAGTGCGTGGCCTTTATCTTCAAGCAGGTTTGTTAGGTAGTCATGAGTTTTTAACCACGATAACTCTTGCTCCAACCATTTCAATTCCTGACGTAAAATAGCGCTGGCGCGACGTGGCACAATGCCGCCATAAATGCTCAAGATCTGACGTAAAAAACTAGTGGCGTGGCTTATCTCATGTAACGCCGGAATTGAATCGCGCTCGGTGTAGATCTGTTCATGGTGATGCCAATGGGATAATGCATGCTCTAGCGAGTGAATAAAACACTCTTCCACGCTGTCAGTACTGACTGTATTGACCAAGGTTAAGGCGTGAACTTCATCACCTTGATAACCAGACGCAAGACGATAGCCTCGCGCCGCTTTACTCAAGTTACCCAGACGCATACCACCGTGCTCACAAAACTGGCGAGCTAACGTAAACAAGGCATCCGTTTGCCCCGATTTCAACTCCAGCTCCACTTCGCAGATAGGTTCTTGTTTTTCACCTGCAACAACAAAACCTTGATCGAAAGCCACTTCAACTTGGCTGCCATCGGCCATGCCAATCAGCCACTGCTCGCGTGTGAAGTTGGTCGAAAATAGAGGCATCAGTTCAGATTGTAAGGTCGTAATATCTTTACCTTGTGGCCAGATATCTTCCGGATGAAGCGTCAAGTTCGGTTCATTGCTGTTGTGCTCAGCATTGTATTCTGGTCTTTGGTGCAACCCTGCAACGACTCGACCCGCCGTTTTAACAGTTTGAACATACACATCATCAAAGCGACGAATACGAAGCCCTGTGTCGTGTTGACGCAACCAGTTGTCAGGTGTATCGAAGTAAGTGTTCCCTAACGCTCGACAACTGTGCTGAAGTACTTTGATTTCAGAGATCTTGTAACGCAAAATTTCCGAAAATTCTGGTGAAACAAAAAACTTCAGTTCTATCTCGGTTTCCATAACTAACCCTTTCAAAGCAGATAGCGAAAGAATATGGCCTAATGCACAGTGGGGCAAGTAACAAATATCACCGGAATGATGATCTAAAACAGTTTTAATGAGAGATTTAATGGGTTAACATGCGCGCCTTTATAGCCATCGCTCAACATTTCGCCATGAATGGTGTATGTTATTTTAAGGTTATATTTTTTAGGTTGAACGACCATGCCAGTAAATACAATTATGGGGTTATTTGCAAAGTCCCCTATAAAGCCTTTGCAGCGCCACGTTGTGTGTGTGAATGAATGTTGCTCTCACTTAGTCAATTTCTTTGAAGTTTGTTCAAAGGGTGACTGGGAGAAAGCAGGTGAAATTCGAGCCCAAATTTCTCATTTAGAGAAAGAAGCGGACGTACTCAAGCGTGAAATTCGTCTTAAACTACCACGCGGTTTATTTATGCCTGTCGATCGTACTGACATGCTAGAGCTGTTAACTCAGCAAGATAAACTGGCCAACCTTGCAAAAGATATTGCAGGCCGTGTCTACGGTCGTCAATTGATCATCCCAGAGCCTCTTCAAGAAAACTTCATTGCCTACGTAAAACGCTGCCTTGATGCAGCAAATCAAGCGCAAAAAGTGATCAATGAGCTCGATGAGTTATTGGAAACAGGATTTAAAGGTCGTGAAGTCACACTGGTGGCGGAAATGATCAATCAACTGGATGTGATTGAAGATGACACCGATGCGATGCAGGTTCGACTCCGCCAACAATTAATGGCTATTGAGTCGAAAATGAATCCGATCGATGTAATGTTCTTGTACAAAATTCTAGAATGGGTGGGCGGCATTGCCGATCAAGCTCAGCGCGTTGGCGCTCGTCTTGAACTAATGCTTTCTCGCTCTTAAATCAGTAAGTTAACCAAATAACGAAGAGCAAAACTTGATCCATCAGCTTAGGCGTTGATTATTTTCTCCGCTGATGGTTTTGACTCGCTTCGAGAAAATGAGTCCAGTTATGCTCCGCTTGTTATCAAAAGACTAGGTATTACGATGGATATCCTTGCGAACTACGGCACTGTCCTGATTCTTGTTGCAGCCGCTTTTGGCTTCATGATGGCGATTGGTATTGGTGCAAATGATGTTGCTAATGCAATGGGAACTTCAGTAGGCTCAAAAGCGCTAACCGTAAAACAAGCTATTATCATTGCGATGATTTTTGAATTCGCTGGTGCATATTTAGCGGGTGGTGAAGTAACCGAAACCATTCGTAACAGCGTCATCGAACCCGCACTTTTCGCTCACCAACCCGACGTTCTTGTTTATGGCATGATGTCTGCACTTCTCGCTGCCGGAACATGGTTATTGTTGGCTTCATACATGGGTTGGCCTGTATCAACGACTCACTCTATCATCGGCGCCATTATCGGATTTGCCTGCATATCTGTCGGCCCAGAAGCGGTTGATTGGGCCTCAGTAAAAGGCATCGTAGGCAGTTGGATTGTCACTCCAGTCATTTCTGGTTTGTTCGCCTACTTAATCTTCGTCAGTGCTCAACGATTGATTTTCGATACTGAAAATCCACTGATGAATGCCAAACGCTTTGTTCCTATTTATATGTTCATCACCACTATGGTGATCGCACTGGTTACCATCAAAAAAGGCCTTAAACATATAGGCTTACACTTGAGTACCGGTGAAGCATGGTTATGTTCTGCGGCGTTATCAGGCCTTGTTATGGTCGGTGGTTACTACTACATCAAGAGAAAATTTGCCAACCGCGAAGAAGACCATGGGTTTTCCGGTGTTGAGAGCATCTTTAGCGTATTGATGGTGATCACTGCGTGTGCAATGGCTTTTGCGCATGGTTCAAATGATGTAGCTAACGCGATTGGTCCTCTGTCTGCGGTGGTTTCAACTGTTGAAAGCTTGGGTGCTGTTAGTGCTAAAAGCTCAATTGCTTGGTGGATTTTGCCACTGGGTGGTTTTGGTATTGTGGTTGGCCTAGCTACCCTTGGTCACAAAGTGATGGCGACGGTCGGTACGGGTATCACTGAACTGACGCCAAGCCGTGGCTTTGCCGCTCAGTTGGCAACAGCGTCAACGGTCGTATTGGCATCAGGTACTGGCCTTCCAATCTCAACCACACAAACACTTGTTGGTGCGGTATTAGGGGTTGGTTTTGCTCGTGGAATTGCGGCATTGAATCTAGGTGTGGTGCGTAATATCGTTGCTTCATGGATTGTCACCTTGCCAGCAGGCGCTTTACTTGCGGTCATTTTCTTCTATGCCCTGCAAGCAATATTTGGCTAATACAATAAGTCAATAGATTGTAAGTGCAATGTCATTAATTGACTCAAACGCACAGAAAGGGAGGCTTAGCCTCCCTTCTTTGTTGCACCAATCAACGAAACTTCTTAATATTTGTCGAAAGCATTTTAATACCTCATTTGATAGCTAAAGGACTTATCGTGAAAAAACTGATCTGCATGGTTTTACTGACCATGTTGGCTGCGCCAACGTTTGCGCAAGACCGCTATATTGCGGACAAACTCTTTACTTATATGCATTCAGGTCCAAGTAACCAATTTCGCATTCTCGGTAGCATCGATGCAGGAGACAAAGTAAAGCTGCTTGATGTTAATAACGATACTGGTTATAGCCAAATTATCGATGAGAAAGGCCGCACGGGTTGGGTTGAAAGCCGTTTTGTCACTCGCCAAGAAAGCATGGCGATGCGTTTGCCGAAATTGGAGAGTGAGCTGGCCGAAGTGAAAAGTAAATTGGCCAATGCAAAGCAAAATGCAGACAGTGAAAAAGCCGGATTGGCCAATTCATTAGAGGCTCGCAATCAACAAATTTCAGAGTTAGAACAAAACTACAGTGATATCAGTAAGCAGCTCACTGATTCACAAACTGAAATTCGCGAACTGCGCGCTAAGCTGGATACTCAGAAAGAGGATCTACTGCTTAAATACTTTACTTATGGGGGCGGCGTAGCGGGTATTGGTCTGTTACTTGGACTAATTTTGCCACACATTATCCCACGCCGTAAGAAACACCCTTCTGGTTGGGCATAATCTCCCTAACAGACTGGATCTATCACTTGAAAAACGGTCACCAGAGAAAGGTGACCGTTTTTTTATCCTTTCCAATCATAAAGAGCTGGGATTTCAATCAATTCACCATCGAAACGTATCAAGGTTGATTGCGGATTGATCTCGACTAATTGCACGCCATTCACCACATCATCGCCTACCTTTCGCTCTACGCCATTAATTTTTACCCATCGTTTATCTGTGCGACTTGAATAAACGTGAGTCTGGAAATTCAGCGCTGGGATACGTCCTGAAAAGGTATCAAGATGTTCTGTGAGCAGAAGATGATCTTTTGACGTGTCTCCTACAAGTACGACTTGATCTTTGCCTTGAATCGCCAACTCGACTCGTTGTACCAATTCCGGGGATAATTGACTTAAGTCGAGATCATTAAGGCCAAACTCCTGATCTGCGTTTTTATCTCGCGGCTCACGAGTCGTCAACTGAGTATCATGTAAAGGAGTAAGTGGCTGCGTAGAGCTTGTCTCGGTAAGTGTTTTCACTCGTGGTGTATTGGTTTGTAACTCACCAAAGTCAGGGTATTCCAGAACTTGGTAAGCCCCCTCTTGTTGCACAACTTGTGGCGCATTGTGCTTCAATTGTTCTAGCTCATCGATTCGAGCTTGGTATGAATGATAAACAAGATAACCGCAACAGAGTAACGATGGAGCAAACAACACGGTAAGCGATGATTTCGAGCACCATGAAGATGGCAAGGATTGATTAAACACTGCCACATGAGAAGAGTGAGGTAAGCTTTTGCTCTGGTGGCTAAGCTCTGATTGCTCTAATGCTTTAAGCACTTGCGACATTATCCTTGCTCCTTAGTAATGAGAAGACGAGGTGCGTTGTGTTGAGTCAATAGCTCAAGCCGACTGATCGTGCGAGCCCCAGCAATACCATCGCTGTCCATTTTCTGCCAGCGCTGGAAAAACGCTACTTTGCGCTTTACCTCACCATCAAATTGTTGATGCCCTGTGGCTTGCTCTCCAAGTAACTGAGACAATTTTTGGTCAAGCAGTTCAACATCATCTCCTTGCATGCCCTGTTTCAACGTTCGGAGTAAATCGTGCTGCCAAATGTAGTGATATTCTCCTGTCCATACGTCATTGAGCTGACTTTGGTTAATTTGCACATGCTTTCCTGCCATTAACAATTGCACCTGCTCAGCATTGATCTGGTACAGCACCGCATAAGCTTGTGTTTGCTCCGCAGCTAAAGTAAGCACCACTGGCAAATTTAACTGCTTTAATTGGTTGAAATCACCCTGCATACGCTGACATTGAAAGCGTCCTTGTGCTTGAACATCACAAAAACTATCGGCCAAAGATGCACTGTAACCCCAAACTTTATAAAGATCGCTAATGGCCGCTTCCAATGCCTTCGAGCGTTCTAGATCTTGTTCCAATTGAGCACTGATCACCACTTGAGTGATCGGTTTAGGTAATTCAGGGGAAGGCAACGCAAAGCGCATCATGCGATCAATCCATGGCGGGCTAAACCACGCCATGAACACAGCTAACACTAAGCCCGCAATGAGAGGAGAGCGATACGATATTGAAGACGGTACGAGGCGAGCATGAGGCGACTGATAGACCGAGGACTGAAAATTCATGACCTCTTGACCCGCGGTACGCACTAATTCAAATGAGAGCGCTTTCACGCCCTGCTGATAGGCTAACTTGAAACTCGCATCGCACACTAAGTTAATTAAACGCGGAATACCGTGGGTCTGTTCTGCTATCCATTTGATACTTTTCTGATCAAACCAATCCTTGTGACCGCCAGCTAACGCTAAACGAAAGTGGATGTACTGCTCTGTCTCTTGAACATTGAGAGGCAGCAAGTGATAACGACCGGTAATACGTTGCGCAAGTTGGCGTAATTGAGGTAATTGCAATTTTTGTTGTAACTCGGGCTGACCAATCAGTAAAACCTTAAGTAACTTACGGCTCTCCGTTTCAAGGTTAGTCAGTAGTCGCAACTGTTCCAGTACATCGGCGGCCAGATGCTGCGCTTCATCTATCACTAATAGCGTCTGTTTCCCTTGCGCGTGGTTATGCAGTAAATGATGATAAATTACTTGGCTAAGCGCTTTTAAACTCCCTGAAGGTGGGTAAGACAGCGCAAACTCATCACAAATCGCTTCAAGCAACTCGATGTTCGAAAAAGTTGGATTTAAAATAAACCCCGCCTGAGTACTATCATCGAGTGCCGCAAGCATCGCTCTTGCGATGGTTGTTTTGCCAGTCCCCACTTCGCCAGTTAATAGCGCAAAACCACCACCATCACCCAGCCCTGCTTGTAAATGTTGCATCGCTTCACGATGACGATGGCTCAAAAATAGGTAACGAGAGCTCGGTACAATTGAAAATGGCGGCTCGGTAAATCCAAAAAATTCCTTATACATTCTCTCGTCTCTATCATTTCACTGTGATGAAAAGTACCATTACTAACATCAATCGCCAATGGCGTTTCAGCATATTTAAGGTAATCCGGTGCAAGTATACTTAGTTGGGGGCGCGGTACGCGATCAGTTGCTCCATATTGATATCTATGACAAAGATTGGGTTGTAGTAGGCAGCAGCCCAGAGCAAATGCTGGCCACTGGTTTTACTCCTGTAGGAAAAGATTTTCCCGTATTTCTTCACCCGAAAACGAAACAAGAGTATGCCCTTGCTCGCACTGAGCGCAAAACTGGCGCTGGCTACACAGGCTTTGCCTGCTACTACGCACCCGATGTGACTTTGGAAGAAGATCTCGCCCGCCGCGATCTGACTATTAACGCCATCGCACAAGATAACGCTGGTAAGCTTATTGACCCCTATGGCGGCCAGCGCGATCTGCACAATCGCCTACTGCGCCATGTTTCTGATGCCTTTATCGAAGATCCACTACGCGTCCTTCGCGTGGCTCGTTTTGCGGCCAAATTCGCACATTTAGATTTTACCATTGCCGATGAAACCATGGCACTGATGAAACAAATAACGCAATCAGGTGAGTTGCAACACTTAACCGCCGAGCGCGTATGGCAAGAGTGGCAGAAATCACTGGCCACTCAGCATCCAGAAATATTTCTTTCTGTTTTATATGAATGCGGTGCACTTAAAGTGGTATTACCCGAACTGGATCGCCTGTTTGGTGTTCCTCAACCGGAAAAATGGCATCCTGAAATTGATACCGGAGTACACACCTTGATGGTTGCAGCGCAAGCGGCGAAGCTCTCTTCATCGATAGCGGTTCGTTTTGCAGCGCAAGTGCATGACTTAGGCAAAGGAGTCACACCTAAAAGCGAATGGCCCAGCCATAAAATGCACTGTCACACAGGAATTAACATCATTAAAGCCTTGTGCGAGCGGGTGCGTATTCCAAATGAGTGTAAAGAGTTGGCACTACTCGTCTGCGAGCAGCACTCCAATATTCATCGAGCGGCAGAATTAAAACCCAGCACCAAACTCAAAATACTCGATAAACTCGATGCATGGCGCAAGCCTGAGCGCTTGCTGGACGTTTTACTTTGTTGTCAGGCCGATCATGCGGGTCGATTAGGTTGCGAAGAGACCCCTTATCCGCAACGCGATATTTTTCTCAAAGCCTATCAAGCCGCACTGAGTGTCGATGTACAACAGGTGATCTGTGATGGTTTTCAAGGGAAAGCGATCAAAGAAGAGCTGGATAAACGACGGATCGCAGCGATTAGCGCGGTGTAAATCTTTCCCTTCTTAACTCGCAATTCAAAATGCGAGTTGCGATAGCAGAAAAAACAAAACGCCCTGCATTGCAGGGCGTTCTTTAAAGTAATGATGCTAAGCTGTATCCCGTGGGATTAAGCTTGGCCTTTCACTTCTTTAAGACCGTTGAAAGGAGCACGGCCAGCTAGCGCTTCTTCAATACGGATTAGTTGGTTGTACTTAGCAACACGGTCAGAACGGCTCATAGAACCCGTTTTGATTTGACCTGCAGCTGTACCTACCGCTAGATCAGCGATAGTTGCATCTTCAGTTTCGCCAGAACGGTGAGAGATTACCGCTGTGTAACCAGCATCTTTAGCCATCTTAATTGCAGCTAGAGTCTCAGTTAGAGAACCGATTTGGTTGAACTTGATAAGGATTGAGTTAACGATACCTTTCTCAATACCTTCTTTAAGGATCTTAGTGTTAGTAACGAATAGATCGTCACCCACTAGCTGAATTTTGTCGCCTAGAAGTTCAGTTTGGTGTTTGAAACCAGTCCAATCAGACTCGTCCAAACCGTCTTCGATAGAAACGATTGGGAATTGCTCAACAAGGCCCGCTAGGTAGTGGTTGAACTCTTCTGAAGTGAACGTTTTGCCTTCACCTTTCATGTTGTAGATGCCAGCGTCTTTGTCGAAGAACTCAGATGCTGCACAGTCCATCGCTAGAGTGATGTCTTTGCCTAGCACGTAGCCAGCCGCTGCAACCGCTTCAGCAATAACTTCTAACGCTTCAGCGTTAGATTTTAGGTTAGGAGCGAAACCACCTTCGTCACCAACAGCAGTGTTGTAGCCTTTAGACTTCAGAACTTTAGCTAGGTTATGGAATACTTCTGCACCCATACGTACTGCTTCTTTAAGAGTTTTTGCGCCAACAGGCTGGATCATAAACTCTTGGATGTCTACGTTGTTATCTGCGTGCTCGCCACCGTTGATGATGTTCATCATTGGTAGAGGCATAGAGAATTGGCCAGCAGTACCATTTAGCTCAGCAATGTGCTCGTATAGAGGCATGCCTTTCGCAGCCGCAGCCGCTTTTGCGTTCGCTAGAGAAACTGCTAGGATTGCGTTCGCACCGAAGTTAGATTTGTTTTCAGTACCATCAAGGTCGATCATCACTTGGTCGATAGCTGCTTGATCTTTAGCATCTTTACCAACTAGAGCATCAGCAATTGGGCCGTTTACAGCTGCAATCGCTTTAAGAACACCTTTACCTAGGAAACGTGATTTGTCACCGTCACGTAGCTCAAGAGCTTCGCGAGAACCAGTAGATGCACCAGATGGCGCAGCTGCCATACCTACGAAACCGCCTTCTAGGTGAACTTCAGCTTCTACTGTTGGGTTACCACGTGAGTCGATGATTTCGCGACCTAGAACTTTAACGATCTTAGACATTAATGTTTCCTCTCGTTGAATTTAAATGTCAAAACTATAAAGGGCAGCAGCACAACAATTGCAACTGCCCGTATCCTTGTTACTTCTCTGATTCACCGCGTTGGAACTCACCTGCCGCTTTAATAAAGCCTGCAAATAGTGGGTGACCATCACGAGGGGTTGACGTGAATTCTGGGTGGAACTGAGCTGCTACAAACCATGGGTGAGCAGGGTTCTCAATCACTTCAACTAGCTTCTTATCAGCAGACAGACCTGATACTTTCAAGCCGGCTTTTTCGATCTGCGGACGAAGTTTATTATTAACTTCATAACGGTGACGATGACGTTCATGAATGGTTGCACTACCGTAAAGCTCATACGCTTTGGTGCCTTTCTCTAAGTGGCATAGCTGCGAACCAAGGCGCATAGTACCACCAAGATCAGACTTTTCAGTACGCTCTTCTACGTTACCTTCGTCATCTACCCATTCAGTGATCAAGCCTACCACAGGGTATTGAGTCTCTTTGTTAAATTCTGTTGAATGCGCACCTTTCATACCCGCAACATTACGTGCGTATTCGATCAGCGCCACTTGCATACCTAGACAAATCCCTAGGTAAGGAACTTTATTTTCGCGGGCATATTGCGCAGCAAGAATTTTGCCTTCGATACCGCGATCACCAAAACCGCCAGGTACTAGGATTGCGTCCAAACCAGTCAGCACTTCCGCACCTTTGGTTTCAACGTCTTGAGAATCGATGTATTTGATTTTCACGCTCAAACGGTTTTTCAAACCTGCGTGTTTCAGTGCTTCGTTAACCGATTTGTAAGCATCAGGCAATTCAATGTATTTACCGACCATCCCGATCACCACTTCAGCGGTTGGGTTAGCCTCTTCGTAAATCACTTGTTCCCATTCAGAAAGATCCGCTTCCGGTGCTTTAATACCAAAACGGTTACAAACGATATCATCCAAACCTTGAGCTTTGATCAGTTGAGGGATCTTGTAGATAGAATCAACATCTTTCATCGAGATAACGGCTTTTTCAGGCACGTTACAGAACAAAGCAATTTTCTTACGTTCGTTCGCTGGGATAACGCGATCGCTACGACAAACCAAAATATCAGGCTGAATGCCGATAGAAAGCAGCTCTTTAACTGAATGTTGAGTCGGTTTGGTTTTCACTTCACCAGCAGCGGCAAGGTAAGGAACTAAAGTCAGGTGCATAAACATCGCGTGTTCACGGCCCACTTCAATCGCAAGCTGACGAATCGCTTCCATAAATGGCAATGACTCGATATCACCAACGGTTCCGCCCACTTCAACGATAGCGACATCGTGACCTTCAGAGCCTGCGATAACGCGATCTTTAATCGCATTAGTGATGTGTGGAATAACCTGAATCGTTGCACCTAGGTAGTCACCACGGCGCTCTTTACGCAATACATCGGCATAAACACGACCAGCAGTAAAGTTATTGCGCTTGGTCATTTTGGTACGAATAAAACGTTCGTAGTGACCAAGGTCAAGGTCAGTTTCAGCGCCATCTTCCGTGACAAACACTTCACCATGTTGAGTTGGGCTCATTGTGCCTGGGTCAACGTTGATGTAAGGGTCAAGCTTCATCATAGTCACTTTAAGACCACGAGCTTCTAAAATCGCCGCAAGAGATGCTGCCGCAATACCTTTACCTAGAGAGGATACAACCCCGCCAGTAACAAAAATGTAATTTGTCGTCATGTTTAACCTGAAATTGGTTGAATGAGGGAAATGGATTTCTTCTGGACGGGATAAAAATATACCAGAAGCCCTTATTCGCTACAACGTGAAATCTATCACACTGTCATTTTTTATTTTTTGCTTCAAATCAAAGAGCACCGCTTGATATGGCTTATCACACCACTCAAATGAGTCAAATTTGTCTCAATGGGTGGGTTTTATTGTGGATTGCCAACACAGGGTATTACTTCGACTCCAAGCGCTTCACTTCATTCCACATCGCATCCAATTCTTCGAGAGAAAAATCGGTCAAGGTTTTGTGCTGACGTGCCACCAGCATTTCAATACCTTTAAATCGACGTGAAAACTTTCGATTTGCTTTATTTAACGCCACTTCTGGATCAATTTTTAAGTGCCGAGCAAAGTTAACGGTGGCAAATAATAGATCGCCCATTTCATCCTCTACTCGAACCGGATCAGGGTTAATTTGCAACGCCTCTTCCATGACTTCTTCGATCTCTTCTTGGACTTTATCAACCACTGGGCCGATAGAATCCCAATCAAAGCCATATTGGGCACACTTTTTTTGAATCTTTGTAGCACGTAAAAGAGACGGGAAAGCGTGTGGTATTGAGTCTAGAATACTTTGATCTTTTTTTCCTGATTGTACCTTTTCTTTGGCTTTTTCAGCTTCCCAATTGGCGTTGATTTGCGCTTCATCCTCAAACTTGGCACCCGAAAAAACATGAGGATGGCGGCGCGTAAGTTTTTCATTCACCGTTTCAACAACTTGCGAGAAATCAAACAACCCTTGCTCTTTCGCCATTTGACTATAAAAAATAACTTGAAACAGCAAGTCACCTAATTCTTCTTTGAGATTAGGCCAATCTTGGTTGTAGATCGCTTCCATCACTTCATAGGTCTCTTCGATTGTGTAAGGAACAACCGTGTCAAAAGTTTGCTTGATATCCCAAGGACAACCTGTTTTTGGGTCACGCAACTGTGCCATGATCTGTTCCAGTTGTTCGATTGGGTGGCTCATTTATCCGCTCCTTACATCAATATTTAAAATAAAAAAGCGAGCAGTCATTGCCACTCGCCTTTGAAAACCCAAGGCGCTTGCGTCGCGATTTAATTGCGATTCACGCCAATAAGAGTGTTACTGTGATATGAAATTTAGCCTAGGCGTTTCACCAACATGACATCTTTGATCTGCTCTACTCGCATTGATACTCGTGACAGCGCTTCGATGTTGCTCACTTCAAGATCAAAATCCATGATGATCAACTGTCTTTTGTAGTCGCTACGACTTTTCATGCTGATGACTTTCACTTTCTCATTCGCAAGCAGGGTGGTGATGTCTTTGAGTAACCCACCTCGCTCCATCGCTTCAACGCGCAAAGTCAAAATATAGGTTCCAACAAACCCGCGCCCCCAAACGGTATCAATGATGCGTTCAGGTGCGTGATGGCTCAGCTCTTCTAGCTGTTCACAGTCACTGCGATGGACTGAAATACCACGCCCTTGAGTAATGTAACCTTTGATCTCATCACCTGGGATAGGTTGGCAACAGCGCGCTAGGTGTGTCATGAGGTTATCTACCCCTTCCACTACAACGGCATCTTTGTGCGCTCGATGTGGCTGAGCTGGACGAGTTTGCGCATCTTGCAATTTTTGCAGTGCTTGTTGATCTTCTTGCTCAGCGGTCGGCTTATTCACCAACGCATTGATGTGATTAACAATTTGGTTGATTCGCAGATCACCACTGCCAATGCCGACGTACAGCTCGTCAGGCGTATTGACGTTAAAACGTTTGAGCGCATATTTATCGGCATCTTTTAACGTGGCACCGATTTTGGCTAATTCTGATTCGAGGATCTCTCGTCCGGCTTCAAGGTTTTTCTCGCGGCCTTGTTTACGGAACCAGGCGTTAATCTTGGCGCGCGCACGGCCTGAATGAACAAACCCCGTTGCTGGATTTAGCCAATCACGCGAAGGATTCGGCTCTTTTTGAGTGATGATTTCGACTTGATCACCCATAGATAATTTATGAGTAAATGGAACAATACGACCCGCGACTTTGGCACCGATACAGCGATGCCCCACTTCAGAGTGAATATGGTAGGCAAAATCAAGCGGCGTGGCTCCCATGGGTAAATCAACCACATCACCACGAGGTGTAAAGGCGTAAACGCGATCATCAAACACCTGGCTACGCAGCTCGTCGATCATCTCACCCGAATCAGACATCTCTTCTTGCCAATCAAGAAGCTTACGCAACCAAGTAATTTTCTCATCGTAACCGCTGCGGGCAACCGTTGCGCCCTCTTTATATTTCCAGTGCGCAGCAACCCCAAGTTCAGACTCTTCATGCATCTGCTTAGTACGAATTTGAATTTCGATGGTTTTGCCTTCTGGCCCTAAAATCACCGTATGAATGGATTGATAGCCATTCGGTTTCGGATTCGCAACGTAATCATCAAATTCGCTAGGCAGGTGTTTGTATTTGGTATGAACAACGCCCAAGGCGGCGTAACAGTCTTGCAGTTGATCAGCAATAATGCGAACCGCACGCACATCAAACAGTTCATCGAAAGCCAACCCTTTCTTCTGCATTTTGCGCCAGATGCTATAGATGTGTTTCGGACGGCCACTCACTTCAGCATTGATATGAGAAAGCTTCATCTCGGCGCGCAGATCTTCGACAAAATCGTGAATATATTGTTCACGCACGATGCGGCGCTCGGAAAGCTGCTTAGCAATTTGTTTGTAGGTATCGGACTGCTGGTAGCGAAATGCGTAATCTTCAATTTCCCATTTGAGCTGACCAATGCCCAAGCGGTTTGCTAAAGGGGCATAGATATTGGCGCACTCTTTGGCCGCCACACGGCGAATTTCGTCAGGTTCATCTTTTACTTCACGTAAATTACAAATGCGCTCCGCTAATTTGATCACCACGCAACGAAAATCATCTACCATCGCAAGCAGCATGCGGCGAACGTTATCCACCTGCTCTGAAGCTTCACTGCCTTGCAAGGTGACGTTTAACTGACCAAGTGCCGCCATCTCTTCGACACCATCAATCAGCTTCACTATGCCTTTACCATAGGTCTCTTCTAATACTTCACGGTCAAAAAGCCCACTACTGACGATAGGAAAGAGCTGAGCCGCGACTAAAGTGGCGCGATCCATCGATAAGGTGATCAGGATTTCGATCATTTCACGGCCGCGCCACAGCAGTAGCGGTCCTTTGGCCTGACCTTCTAATAACGTTTCACACTGACGATATACGTCCGTCAGTTTAGAAGCTGTGCTTTTATCTTGATGTAAACTCGCAATCCATTTATCTAGCTCAAACTGTTCGTCTGGATTCAAGTGTGCGCTTCGTACCGCAACCATCTGATTCGTCCTAGTTTTATAGTTTGTGGTATTCGACTAACTTCGACTGAGTTAGTTCTCTGTCTACCGACTTTTTACAAATAGCGCCATCGATTCTAAATGACTGGTGTGTGGAAACATATCCAACATGCCAAGTTTTACCAACTTATAACCTTGGCTGAGTAAACTTTGACTGTCTCTTGCCAGTGTCGCCGGGTTACAAGAAACGTACACCACGCGCTGAGCGCCGAGTTTAGCCAATTGGTCGACAATGCCTGCCGCCCCGGCTCGCGCTGGGTCGAGTAGTACTTTAGCAAATTTTTGCTTTGCCCACGCTTGCGTTGACATATCTTGTTCCAAATTTGCTTGGTAGAACGTGATATTGTCGATTTGATTGCGCTGCGCGTTTTGTGTCGCTTGCTCAACCATCTCATCCACACCTTCAATGCCCACCACCGATTGAGCATATTGGGCCATCGGCAAACTAAAGTTCCCTACGCCACAAAATAGGTCCAACACTCGGTCATTCTCAGTCAAGGCTAACCATTCCAATGCTTGAGCCACCATTTTTTGGTTTATTTGGCGATTGACTTGAATAAAGTTGGAGGGCAAAAATTCGATAACTGATCCGGTTTCGCGGTAGCTTGCCATCTCTCCGTGAAGACGTTCGAGCTGATCGCTTTCTGGCATCACATACAAAGTGAGATGCTGCTGCTGAGCAAACGCCAGCAGCGCCGCGTGATCTTCACTTGGCAGCGGCTGAAGATGGCGCAACACCATCACCGCGCCTTGATCACCCAGCACCAATTCAACATGGCCAATCGCTTGCTGAGATTTAAATTGCGTTAACAGCGCTTGGATAGGTGTAAGTAGCGTGTTGAGTTGTGGTTCTAGCACTGGGCAGTCCGTCACGTTAACGATTTGCTTGCTCTGCTTTTTGCGAAAGCCAAATTGCAGCTGTTGCTGCTTTTTGTCCCACAACACGCTGATGCGGGCGCGGCGGCGATAGCCTTTATCGGCGCAACTTATTGCGGGGCTCAATGCCAACGTTTGTCCGGCGAATTTACTCATCAATTGCGAGAGTGTTTGCTCTTTGTGCGCCACCTGCGCACTGTGCTCTAAATGCTGCAGATCGCAACCACCACATTGACCGTAATGGCGACAAAATGGCGTCACGCGTTGTTCACTGGCCGTTAAGACTTTAATCAACTGACCGCGAGAGTATTTATTTTTGCTTTCAGTTAGCTGCATCAGCACTTGCTCACCGGGCAGCGCGCCATCAACAAAAAGCAGTTTATTATGTTGATAAGCGATACCAGAACCTTGATGATCAAGACGTTCAATCAATACCGTTTGATGTTTTGTTTCTAATTGCGCTTTCTTTTTCGGTTGGAAAAAACGTGCCATGCTCTGTGCCTAAGTAAAATTAAATCGATGTTTTTTGCCCTAGCGTCACTATTTAGTGCGGGGATGATTGTCGAACTTACTCGACTTGATTAAGCTAGCCGTCAATTAAACGATTTTCGTACAGGCTTGCTCATCAAATTGCGGGCTATTTTCCCATATCCACACCACGATGTTTAGACAATAATGACCAGATATGGCTTACGCGCGCGCGTTATTACTTTAACCTTAGCTCCAACCTTAATTATCGGCTTGTTGCTCAGTGCTTTTTTCTCATTCAATCGCTACCATGATCTGGAAAAACAGGTGATCAATGCGGGGGCAAGCATCATTGAGCCCTTGGCCATTGCTAGTGAAGACGCCTTAAAAAACCAAAGCCGTGAGTCGGTGCGCCGAATTATCAGCTACGCGCATCGGAAGAACTCTAAATTTGTCCGTAGTATTGCGGTGTTTGACGCCAACCACGAACTGTTTGTCACCTCGAACTTCCACCCTAACTTTGAAAGCTTAACTTATCCAAAAGAGAAACCCATTCCGATTTTAAGCAGCTCAAATCTCACCGAGAACACTTTAATACTGCGCACGCCAATTTTGGCTGAAAACCGTCTAACCGAAGGCATAAATGCCAATACATCAACGCCTGCGCTCGGCTATATCGCGATAGAGTTGGATCTCTCTTCATTGCGTTTACAACAGTATCAAGAGGTCTTTTCCGCCTTTTTAGTGCTTGCGCTTGGGCTCGGTTTATCAGGGATGTTCGCATTCCGACTCCTGCACGATGTGACTCGCCCTATCTCACACATGAAAAACATGGTGGATAGAATTCGTCGCGGCCACCTTGATGTGCGGATCGAAGGCAAAATGCACGGTGAGTTAGATTCGCTCAAAAAAGGGATCAACGCGATGGCGGTATCGCTATCGGAATATCACGTCGAAATGCAGCACAGTATCGACCAAGCCACCTCGGATTTGCGAGAAACCTTAGAGCAGTTGGAAATCCAAAACGTTGAATTGGACATTGCCAAAAAACGCGCCCAAGAAGCCGCGCGCATAAAATCAGAATTTCTTGCCAACATGTCCCATGAGTTGCGCACGCCGCTTAACGGTGTCATTGGCTTCACCCGCCAAATGCTCAAAACCCAGTTGACGAATAGCCAAGCAGATTACTTACAAACCATTGAAAAATCGGCCAATAACTTATTGAACATCATCAATGACATTTTGGATTTCTCCAAGCTAGAAGCCGGTAAGTTAGCGCTGGAAAATATTCCGTTCGAGTTTCAAGAAAGTTTGGAAGAGGTGGTTAACCTCCAAGCGACCAGTGCTCATGAAAAAGGATTGGAAATTACTCTTAAAGTGGATCAAAAAATCCCAGCAGGCTTGGTCGGTGACCCACTTCGTATCCAACAAGTGTTGACCAACCTGGTCGGTAACTCGATTAAGTTCACCGAACGTGGCAACATCGACATCAGTGTTGAATTGCGCTCACAACGCGACAATGTGGTTGAGCTGCAATTTATGGTGCGCGACACCGGCATTGGTATTTCAGAGCGCCAACAAGCACAACTGTTCCAAGCCTTTAGCCAAGCCGATGCCAGTATTTCTCGTCGCTACGGCGGTACTGGACTTGGTTTGGTTATTACTCAGAAATTGGTCAGCCACATGGGCGGTGAAATTAGCCTCACCAGCCGTCTTCACCAAGGTTCCACCTTCTGGTTTACGCTGCGTCTTAATACCACTGAAATGCCGATGAGCGACTGGCTTGATCCACATATTTTGAGCAATAAACAGCTGTTGCTCGTTGAACCCAATATGCAAGCCGCCTCCATCATCCAGCAAATGTTGGTGCAGGCAGGGTTGAGCGTCACATATCGAGCGGTGATGCCAGAAGAGACGGATCGCTTCGATTATGTATTACTCAATTTAGCCCCAAGTAGAGAGACTGATTTAGATTTGGTTGAGCAGTGGGTCACAAAGGCTATTCAGCTTGCCGACAACGTGATTATCGGTACACCAAGTACCGAGCTCGCACTATCCGATTATTTAATGCAGCATCATCCAGTGCAATGTATTACCAAGCCACTGTCGCGTAAAAAATTGCTGCAACTGTTAATCGCGCACCAACCGGTACAGCCTGCCATTCAAGATCTACCGATCACACTCGATACACTGCCCCTGAAAGTAATGGCGGTGGATGATAACCCTGCCAACCTCAAACTGATCATGGCCCTGCTGCAAGAACGTGTTGAAACCGTCATCGCTTGTACGAATGGCCAAGAAGCGGTCGAACAAGCAAGCCGCCAGAAATTTGATATGATTTTGATGGACATCCAAATGCCACAGATGGATGGGGTCACCGCTTGCCAGGAAATTAAGAAAACGGTACTCAATCACCAAACGCCCGTGATTGCGGTAACGGCTCATGCAATGATCGGAGAGCGCGATCGTCTGCTGAAAGAAGGAATGGATGATTACCTCACTAAGCCGATTGAAGAGCACATCTTGCAGCAAGTGTTAGCACACTGGAACCCCTACGCCAACCGTAAACAGTTGGAGAAATTACAACTCACAGAACAAGTTATACCGTCGCCGTCACAGGAAGCTGAGCAGCCTAATCACACCATTATCATTGACTGGCAAAATGCACTCAAACAATCAGCCAACAAGGAAGATTTGGCCAAAGAGCTGCTACAGATGCTAGTTGATTCGATTCCACAGGTGAGCCAAGTCGTCAGTATGGCGTTGGAAGATGATGAATACTCTACTCAAGATCTACTGCACCATATTCATAAACTGCACGGCAGTTGCTCATACAGTGGCGTCCCCCGCTTGAAAAAAGTGTGCGCGGCGCTCGAACAGGCATTGCGCTCAGGCAAATCCATCAGCGATGTCGAACCAGAGTTATTTGAATTACAAGATGAGATGGACAAAGTAATCGCCACCGCTAAACCGTATTTAAGCGAATGAGCAATTTAACCCAAGAGACAATTTAACCGAATGAAAAAAGGGGCTTGCCGCTCAGCAGTATTTGCTTGTCAGCAAGCAGAGAAGATTGACAGATTAAGACTCTAAAATCACCGTCGCCACCGCATAATGACGCTCATCAGAAATGGTTAGGTGAATGTGATTCACACTGGCTGTGGCAGCCAACTGCTTAGCCTTACCTGATAGTATTAGCACGGGTTTTCCGTTGGCGTCGTTGGTGACGGTAAAATCCTGAAAGCTAACGCCATGCGCAATACCCGTACCAAGCGCTTTAGATGCCGCTTCTTTAGCGGCAAAACGTTTCGCTAAATAGCGCCCTTTTTTCTTGAGCGAATGGAACACCGCCAATTCATCTTGGGTTAGCACCCGCTCGGCAAAAGCATCGCCACTGCGTGACAATGCTTTTTCTATGCGTTCAATTTCCGCAATATCAGTCCCTAAGCCGATAATCGCCATCGGTAGACCTTATTTGCGAGCCGCTTGCATGATGGCTTTCATATCGGCGACCGATTTTTCCAAACCATCAAATACAGCACGCCCGATAATCGAGTGACCAATGTTGAGTTCGTAAATCTCAGGCAATGCAGCAATGGCAGCTACGTTGTGGTAAGTCAAGCCGTGACCAGCGTTCACCGTAATACCCAAATCACTCGCATAGCTCGCAGCCGCCGCAATTTTCTTTAACTCATCTTGCTGATCCGCTTCGGTTGTTGCATCGGCGTAATGACCAGTATGCAATTCAATAAACGGTGCACCGCAAGTTTTAGCCGCGTTAATCTGCTCACGATCAGCATCAATAAACAGAGAGACTTTGATGCCTGCAGCGGTCAGTTTTTCGGTTGCCGCTTTCACTTTGTCAAGCTGTCCTAATACGTCCAGCCCACCTTCCGTCGTTAGTTCTTCACGCTTTTCAGGCACTAAACACACAAATTCAGGTTGGGTTTGCAGAGCAATATCAATCATTTCGTCGGTAACGGCCATCTCGAGGTTCATTCGAGTTTGCAACGTCTCGCGTAAAATACGCACATCGCGATCCTTGATATGGCGTCGGTCTTCACGTAGGTGAATGGTAATGCCATCAGCTCCGGCACGCTCTGCCATTTCAGCAGCATGCACGGGATCTGGGTATTTAGTACCGCGGGCATTTCGTAACGTGGCGATGTGATCGATATTAACGCCTAAGTAAATTGCGCTCATTTTCCTATACTCCGTACTCTGGAAAAACTAGACATGGGCAGGAAAAGCTCCCTGCTTTTTAAAGGTTTGCCGCCAAGATACGGCTTTAACGCTATGCGTGTAAAGCGTTTTGCCGCTTGAAGCTGCTCTTTACTGACAAAGCGCCGCTCACTAATGGCAATCAACTCATCGCCCATAAACGTGAGGTTATCGCGCCTAACAGATGCGATAAAACCTTTTTGCTCGCGATAGCGATAAGTCATGCGAGGATCGATGGCTTCTCCCGTTCCGGCGCAATGCAAGAAATCAACGCCATAACCCATTGAAGCTAGCAACGCGAGTTCAAAACGGCGCAGTGCTGGTTCTGGATTTTCACACTGAGCCAACTCGGTGAGTGCATGCAGATAATCATGGAACAGACCTGGGCAAGGCACTTCTTGCGCAAGCACGCGGCCAATCAGCTCATTGACGTACATGGCAGAATAGAGATGAATACCACTGAGCGGTAAGCCAAGGCTAATCGGTTCAGCTTGGCGCAAGGTTTTCATTGAACCGTTGCCTGACCATTTGAGCAATAAGGGGGTAAAAGGTTGCAGTGCACCTTTTAAGTTTGATCGTTTACTGCGTGCGCCTTTGGACATTAAGGTGACGCGGCCATACTCCTCGCTAAACACATCAAGGATTAGGCTCGACTCGCTATAAGGACGTCGATGAAGGACAAAACAGCGCTGTAAACCGTCTGACATATCAGCACTCAAAGGTGAGCGATGTTCTCGCCCACCTCGAATAGAGGTTATAGATCGTCAATATAACCAAGGCTACGAAGGGCACGTTCATCATCTGCCCACCCGGATTTCACTTTCACCCAAGTTTCTAGGTAAACCTTGCGACCAAACAACTCTTCCATGTCTAAACGCGCTTCACGGCCGATGGTTTTGATTTTTTCACCACCTTTGCCGATCACCATTTTTTTCTGGCCGCTGCGTTCAACGAGGATCAACGCGTTGATATGAAAACCATCGGTTTCAGGGTTATAGTCAAAACGTTCAATTTCAACGGTTACTGAATACGGCAGCTCTTCACCAGTAAAGCGCATCAGTTTTTCACGCACAATCTCGGAAGCCATGAAGCGCTGCGAGCGATCAGTCACATACTCTTCAGGGAAGTGATGCGTGGCTTGAGGTAAATGCTCACGCACATGTTTACGCAATACATCGACGTTTTTGCCATGTTTTGCCGCAATCGGCACGACATCAACAAATTCCATTTTCTTCGATAGCTCTAGCATATGCATCATTACATCGTTACGATCTTTCACGTTATCGACTTTATTGACACACAACACTACAGGGAAATTAGCATTGCGTAACTTGTTGAGCACCATTTCATCATCGGCGGTCCACTGAGTGCCATCGACTAAGAACAGCACTAAGTTAACATCACTGAGTGAACTACTTGCCGCACGGTTCATCAAGCGGTTAATCGCACGCTTTTCTTCGATGTGTAACCCCGGAGTATCAACGTAAATCGCTTGGTACGGTCCCTCTGTATCGACACCCATAATGCGGTGACGAGTGGTTTGAGGCTTGCGCGATGTGATGGATATCTTTTGTCCCAGTAAGTTATTCAGCAGGGTTGATTTCCCGACATTGGGGCGACCCACAATGGCGATAAAACCACAGTGCTGCTCACCACTTTCCGGAGTTGCTTCATTGCTGTTGGTGTTTGATGCGAAGTACGCATCCAAATCAAATTCGTTATCAGCCATTTGTCAGTTGCTCTAGTGCAATTTCAGCCGCCGATTGTTCAGCTTTACGACGACTGGTGCCTTTACCAATTACAGGCGTTCCCATTCCTGCTACATCACACGATACCGTAAATTCTTGGTTGTGTGCTTCACCTTTAATATTAGTCACTGTGTAGATAGGCAGTTGCTTTCTTCTACCTTGCAGAAACTCTTGTAGGCGAGTTTTTGGGTCTTTTTGCGATACGCCCGGCTCAATGGCGTCAAGGCGCTCTTGATACCAGCTCAAAATAATACGCCGTACTACTTCAGTATCGCTGTCTAAATAAATCGCACCAATGATGGCTTCTACGGCATCAGCAAGGATTGAATCACGGCGGAAACCACCACTTTTCAACTCACCTGGACCTAATTTTAAGTAATCTCCTAGGCAAAATTCTCTGCCCAGTTCAGCCAATGTGTGACCACGCACAAGCGTAGCGCGCATACGACTCATATCCCCTTCGTTAATTTTAGGGAAACGGTGGTACAGCTCATCAGCGATGACAAAACTTAAAATTGAATCGCCCAGAAACTCAAGACGTTCATTGTGCTTACCATTTGCACTGCGATGTGTCAGTGCTAAGGAAATAAACTCGGGATCATTAAATGAATAACCGAGTTTAGTTTCTAATTTACTAATTGGAGAATTCATGCTCTCTCGATGTAGTGATGGCTAGCCAAAGCTAGCCTAGTTAATGCCACCAATGCGGTTAAAACGCACACCAGTTGGGATCCACGAAGGTAAAACGCTATCGGCACCACGTTCAAACTCAAAACTTATCCAAATACCGACCGCTTTACCGACTAAGTTTGCTTCTGGAACAAAGCCCCAGTAACGGCTATCAGCACTGTTGTCACGGTTATCACCCATCACAAAATACTGACCTTGAGGAACAACCCATTCATTAACGCCATGGCGTGGTTGATAAGCATCAACACGATCACGACGCAATGGATTGATCAAAATCTGGTGTTCAACCTGACCTAACTTTTCATTCACTTGAATTAAAGGGATGTCATTTTGGTTGAACTCACTCTCTTCAACATTGGACAGTTTGACCTGTTTACATTCTGTTGAACCTTGAGCTTGAATACAAATCTCTTTGTTGCTGCTATAACGAACGGTGTCGCCCGGCATGCCGACCACGCGCTTGATGTAGTCAATGCTTGGTTGCGGCGGGTATTTAAAGACCACGACATCACCACGCTCTGGTTTACCAGTTTCGACCAGTTGAGTACGCCATACGGGGTCTTTCAAACCGTAAGCGTATTTCTCAACTAAGATGAAATCGCCCACCAGCAACGTTGGCATCATTGAGCCAGATGGAATCTGAAAAGGTTCGTACACAAAAGAGCGTAGCACCAGCACAAAAGCAATCACAGGAAAGATGGAAACACTGTTTTCAATCCACCAAGGTTGCGCGGAAATTTTGGCGCTGAGTTTGCCATCCAAGCCGTTGGTTTGCGCTTCAATAGCGGCCATCTTCTGTTGACGTTTTTTCGCCCACACCAACTTCTCCAGCACCCAAACTATGCCAGTCACTAATGTGACGATCACCAAGATGAGTGAAAATGTATTCGCCATGGAGTTCCCTTATCTAAAAATACGAAAGTGAAAGAGCCGAAACTCTTTCACTTAAATGGTGACTGCTGCATGCATAAGAAAGCCAAAGCAATGCTTAATCTTTACCTACGTGCAAAATGGCAAGGAAGGCTTCTTGTGGCAACTCAACATTACCAATTTGCTTCATGCGCTTCTTACCTTCTTTCTGCTTCTTAAGCAGTTTTTTCTTACGGCTAATATCACCACCGTAACATTTCGCCAGTACGTTTTTACGCAGCTGCTTCACGGTTGAACGAGCAATAATGTGGTTACCGATCGCCGCTTGAATCGCGATATCAAACATTTGGCGAGGGATAAACTCTTTCATTTTCTCAACCACTTGACGACCACGCGTTTGCGAATTGTCTTTGTGAGTGATGATGGCTAGCGCATCCACTTTGTCACCATTTAGCAAGATATCCACACGGACCATGCTTGAAGCTTCAAAGCGTTGGAAACCATAATCAAGTGATGCATAACCACGAGAAGTTGACTTCAAGCGGTCAAAGAAATCAAGCACCACTTCGGCCATCGGCACATCATAAGTCAAGGCTACTTGGTTACCGTGATAGACCATATCAACCTGCACGCCACGTTTTTCAACGCACAACATAATGACGTTACCCAAATATTCAGAAGGGGTCAAAATGTTACAACGCGCAATCGGTTCACGAATCTCTTCAATGTCGTTCACCGCAGGCAATTTAGCAGGGCTATCAACATAAAGCATCGTGCCATCGGTCTTCTTCACTTCATAGACTACCGTTGGCGCAGTGGTGATAAGGTCAAGATCGTATTCGCGCTCTAAACGCTCTTGAATAATCTCCATGTGGAGCATACCCAAGAAACCACAACGGAAACCAAAACCAAGGGCGGCCGAACTTTCTGGCTCATAGAATAACGAGGCATCGTTTAGGCTCAGTTTACCTAACGCATCACGAAAGTTTTCGTAATCATCAGAAGAGACAGGGAAAAGCCCCGCATACACCTGCGGTTTCACTTTTTTAAAGCCTGGCAATGCTTTTTCACACGGATCTTTCGCGCTGGTCAGAGTATCACCTACAGGAGCGCCGAGAATGTCTTTAATACCACAAACCACCCAGCCCACTTCACCAGTGTTCAACATGGTTTTGTCGACTTGTTTTGGCGTAAAAATACCTAAACGGTCAATACCCCAAGTTTGGCCTGTGCTCATCACTTTAATCTTGTCATTTTTCTTCAGCGCACCATTTTTCACTCGCACTAAAGAGACAACACCTAAGTAGTTATCAAACCAAGAATCGATGATTAACGCTTGCAGCGGCGCAGCAGGATCGCCCTCAGGAGCCGGAATACCAGAAACGATTTTTTCTAGCACTTCATCCACGCCAAGGCCTGTTTTCGCAGAGCAGCGCACTGCGTCAATAGCATCGATGCCGACGATATCTTCAATTTCTTCCGCTACGCGTTCAGGCTCTGCGGCTGGCAAATCAATCTTATTTAGGATTGGGACAACTTCAAGGTCCATTTCAATGGCGGTATAACAGTTAGCCAATGTTTGCGCTTCAACGCCTTGACCGGCATCCACCACCAATAGAGCACCTTCACAGGCGGCTAAAGAACGGGAAACTTCATAAGAAAAGTCAACGTGTCCAGGAGTATCGATAAAGTTGAGCTGGTATGTCTCGCCATCGTTTGCTTTGTAATCGAGCGTCACACTCTGTGCTTTGATGGTGATGCCACGCTCACGCTCAAGGTCCATAGAGTCTAGAACTTGAGATTCCATTTCACGATCACTTAATCCACCACAAACTTGGATCAAACGGTCAGATAGGGTCGACTTACCATGGTCGATGTGGGCGATAATCGAAAAGTTACGAATGTGCTTCATAGATTTGGGATGACTAAACTCTTGAAAAAAGGGACATAAGAAAGCCACATCAAGCGGCGTTTCCATAAAGTTGGCCGATTCTACCCAATTTCGGTAGGGTTCGCATCATAAATTAGGCGATAGGTTCACCAAGGACTCGGACCAAAACCACCTCTTGCTGCGATCGTTTTTCAAGAACCACAGAACAACGTTTGGCAATTCCGATCCCCAGCGCGATAAAAACAGCGGCCGTGATGATCACGATGCCCTCACCTAAACCGAGCCAAGGGGCCAAGAGGCTCTCACCCAGCCAAGCGCCGAACATCATCATAAAAAGCGGCACCAAATACACTAAGGCTGCCGATTGAAGCAAGCTTTTTTCGGGGAAACCGATTTCAACCGTCTGGCCTTGCTTCACTGGTTTTTTCGTATCGAGTTGCCATAACAGCGCTTTGTTACCAATCGCTTTCGATACGATCCCAGTACCACAGCTTTTGGAGGACGAACAACTGCTGCAACTTGTCTGCTGCTGACAACTGAGTTCAACGTGAAACCCTTTAGCATCAGGTTGAACAGCGGTGACTGTTGCTAACGCCGTCATCATGGTTTGGTTGCCTCTGTTGAGGGCGCCGCAGGCTGGACAAACGTCACCGATTGAGCAATGCGCTGCGCCGTTGCCGGTGGAATATCACCGACCACTGAGATTTCATTGTTTCCTTTCACCACACTATGCAAGGTACGGCGGCCTTGACGAACCAGTTGGCCTTTCAGCGAATGGTTGTCACTATCGGAAATATAGACAGAAAAACTAAATAGCCCATCACTGAACATCTGGCTCTCTACCAAACGCTCAGTAATCGCCATACGATAACGGTTAAGCTCTTTGGGTTCAAAGCCTTCAGGTTTCCAACTCACTTGCCAAAAACTTTCCGTAAGGTTGCCTTTCGGTAACGTTAATACCTCGGGTAACTCAACGTCATTTAGCCCTTGCATCGCCTGCGCTAATTTGTCGCTAATGGCGTAAGAGATAGTGCGATATTGCTCAAGCACCTCGCCGTCGCGATCGACTAAATCAGCTCGCAATGGCAAGTTACTGGTCTCATCTACCCACAAAATATAGGAATAGCGTAAGCCATCTTTCGGCACCACTCGCACCACTTGGCAAGCCGTGCCCGCTTCACGTGCACGGCCAACTTTGACGAAATCGTAGTAACGGCCTAATTCAGTGACATTGCTGGTTAGCATCGGAATCATCGGCGCAACCATAGTGCTTGACTCAATGGTGAACGGTTCTACCCCAGGTTCAATGTAACTCACTTCATTGCCACGGCGAATCACTTCACGGATCGGGCCGCTGAGATAAACGAGATGCGCAAATTGCTGATCGCCTTGACTTGCATGACGATACAGCAGTGGATCGATGCTGTTTTTCTTAATCAGAATGTAAGACAGCTCATAATTTAAATGCTGACTGGCCTCGTTCATTTGAAGCAACAAAGCCTCTGCAGGTTGGTCTTCTGCAAAGGCTAATGTAGAGTTCAAACTGAACAGCGCCAGTGCACTGATCAGGAATTTATTCATTCAACTACCGATTCAAGTACATCGTTATTTGGGCTTGCACTTTCACTGTTCAGGCGAAGTTGCAGCTCGTAGTCTTGCAATAATGCGTTTACGCGGCGACGTTGTTCTTGCACGCGGCTTTCGCTGGTTTGGCGCTCTACTGAATCACGCGTTAAGCTCACTGGCTCTGCGCTGCCAGCCAACGGAATGGTTTGCAGTACGGGTAATTGGTCGTTTTGATTCACTCCTGAATCACGGCCACCGTATTGTTGAACACCTAAAATCACCACAAACGACACACACGCAGCAACCGCAACCTGGCCAAATTGGGAAAGCCAAGCCGGTAACTGCCGACGAGCTTGAGCTGGCGTCGGCTGAGACTCACGGCTTGTATCACGAAAATCAATAACCGAAGCAGATTGTAAACGACTGTGTGCGGGTTCGTCATCCAATGCTAACGCGACGCTCTGTGCAATATCCCACTCAGCTCGGACTGGGGCATCTCCACGCATCACATCACCAACCAAATGGTAATTTTTCCACGTTTGCAAACTTTCTTGGTCGAGCTCTAATTCTTGAATGAGCGCTTTATCGACCATTTCCCCATCCATGAGTGCTGAAAGTCTTTCTTTGTCAGCCATTATTTATTCACCATTTTCGTTACCGGTTTGAGCGCTATAAAAGAGGTTTAATCTTCTTTTCTACCGCTTCACGAGCACGGAAGATGCGAGAACGCACCGTTCCTACAGGACAATCCATGACTTCTGCTATTTCCTCGTAACTTAAACCATCCAGTTCACGCAAGGTCATCGCAGTTTTCAAATCTTCAGGCAACGCTTCTATCGCACCAAAAACGACCCGCTGCAATTCTTTCGACAACGTAATGTTCTCAGGGTTCGATATTTCTTTTAATGCGTTGCCACTTTCGTAATATTCAGCATCTTCAGCATCAACATCGCTAGCGGGCGGTCTACGACTTTGGGCTACAATGTGATTCTTAGCGGTATTAACAGCAATACGGTATAGCCAAGTGTAAAAGGCACTCTCTCCGCGAAAACTTGGGATAGCCCGATACGCTTTGATGAACGCTTCTTGTGCGACATCGGCTACATCTCCGGAATTGCTCACATACCGAGAAATAAGGTTGCAGACTTTATTTTGGTACCTTAAAACCAAAAGGTTAAACGCTTGCTTATCTCCACTCTGAACTCGCTCAATCAATACTTGATCGGTCAGTTGCTCGTTCATTCGAGCCTGTACTCCTATTGTTATTCCCCTTACCTTCTCAGATATGGGCATTCATTATGCAAAATGTAGTATTGACACCACCGCTTACATGAGCACTATTGTGACTCAAGGGAGAATAGAAAGTTCCATTCTGTCTAAAAATATTTGCCAAGCATTATTCAATAAATGTGATCTAATTTCACTATAGGGGATCCCCAATATAGTGAGGGTCGATAAGACGAAAGACAATGGCATTTACAAAGTATTGCATCAAATCTTTCTCTACTGCTATTGGCTTGAAGCCATAGCGATACCGTTAGTGGATAAACCTTGCGGCTGAATCACTTCAAGAGTATAGATACATGCAATGCATATTTAAAATGAGAGTTGGACAACTCTACTCTAGTTCGGGAATTTAAAAGTTTTATGAACGCAAACCGTGAACATCTATGCGATGTATTAGTCGTAGGCAGTGGCGCAGCGGGTTTATCGCTCGCACTACGCGTAGCAAAACACAGTAAAGTCATTGTACTGAGTAAGGGACCACGCAGTGAAGGTGCCACTTATTACGCTCAGGGAGGTATTGCCGCTGTTTTTGACGAATCAGACAGTATTGAGTCACACGTCGAAGACACTCAAATTGCGGGCGCAGGGATCTGTGAAGAGGATACTGTCCGTTTCATCGCCGAGCATGCTAAAGAGTGTGTTCAGTGGCTTATCGATGGCGGCGTTCCTTTTGACAGAGAAGAAAATGACAGTGATGAAGCACCTCGCTATCACTTAACTCGTGAAGGCGGCCATAGTCATCGCCGCATATTGCACGCGGCTGACGCCACTGGCATGGCAATGCAAACCTCCTTGCAAGATAATGTTCATAATCACCCCAACATTACTATCCTTGAACGTCACAATGCACTGGATTTAATCACCGAAGATAAAATCGGTGGTGATAAAAAAAGAGTGGTTGGCGCTTATATTTGGAACCGCAATGAGGAACACGTTGAAACGATCCGCGCTAAGTTTGTCGTTTTAGCCACGGGCGGCGCCTCAAAAGTGTATCAATATACCTCTAACCCTGATGTTTCCTCAGGTGATGGTATCGCAATGGCGTGGCGTGCAGGATGCCGAGTGGCGAACCTTGAGTTCAATCAATTCCATCCAACTTGTCTTTTCCACCCTGAAGCACGTAATTTCCTACTGACAGAAGCACTACGTGGAGAAGGCGCTTTTTTAAGACGCCCAGACGGTTCACGATTCATGCTCGATTTTGATGGACGTGCCGAACTGGCTCCTCGTGATATCGTGGCTCGCGCCATCGACTATGAGATGAAGCGTTTAGGTGCTGATTGTATGTATCTGGACATCAGCCACAAACCGGCCGATTTTATTGAAAAACATTTCCCAACCATTTATACACGCTTGATGGATTTGGGCATTGATATGACCAAAGAGCCGATTCCGATTGTTCCTGCGGCGCACTACACTTGTGGTGGCGTTATTGTCAATAAACAAGGTAAAACGGATCTGCATAACCTGTATGCGATCGGCGAAGTTAGCTACACCGGTTTGCACGGTGCTAACCGAATGGCGTCGAACTCGCTATTAGAATGTGTCGTTTATGCTTGGTCAGCGGCAAAGGATATTTTAAAAGGATTACCAACGGCTCAGCTCCCACCAAGCTTACCCGGTTGGGATGAAAGTAAGGTCAATAACTCTGATGAAGAGGTCGTAATCCAACATAACTGGCATGAACTGCGCCTATTTATGTGGGATTACATGGGGATTGTCCGCACAGATAAGCGCTTAGAGCGAGCACTACGCCGCATTCAATTACTGCAACAAGAAACCCACGAATACTATAGTCATTTCCGCGTTTCAAATAACCTGCTTGAGCTGCGTAACTTACTGCAAGTGGCAGAGTTGATGGTGCGTTGTGCTATGCAACGTAAAGAGAGCCGCGGTTTGCACTACACGCTCGATTATCCAGAGTTAGCCGAAAATAGTGGTCCAACTATCCTAACGCCAGACGAGTAACCTCGCCAACGATCATCTGTTAGCGTCAAGTTGACCGAATGAATAAAGGAGCGTTTATCGCTCCTTTATTGTTGGTGATTGGTTATGGGTAACCTGCCGAAGCTGCACCAATAAACGGCGATAATCCGCTTCCACACAACTGTCGCGCCACACTAGATAGTGCTTACCTTGTTGTGCATAAATGATCAACACCATAAACGCAAACTGTGTAGAAACCTTTTCAATGGACAGGTTCTGGTCGGCACATTGCCACTCACCGTGACTCGTGAGCTTGAATTGGCCGATTAAGCTAGGGACTAACAGTGAGGTACTCTTTTGCGCCGTGATAAGAGGTGCGTAAAATAAGGGGAGCGTTACAAGTGGAATGGGCGATATCAATAATGCCCACACGGCTATCATCAAACAAATGAAGTTAGTAATGCGGGCAAAATGGGAAGAAAATAATACGAAATTAACGCACTTTGCTGAGGTTGTGAGCAACAATTTTATCCACCATTGCCGCATGCCCAAGATTTTCGCTACGACCATGCCCCATGATCCAAGTAAATAGATCAGGGTCGTCAGACTCAAGTAGGGAAACGAAATCTCGTTGCTCATTTTCATTCAGAGAATCAAAGCACTCTTCAAAGAACGGCATCACAACTACATCGAGCTCTAACATTCCACGACGGCATGCCCACTTGATTCTTGCTTTTTCTTCAGTGGTGTACATCGGTTTTCCTCACCTTATGTTTATTTGCGTTGAGTGTATCAACTGGATGAAGATACAACTAGTAGATGAGTCACAGTCCCTGTTCAAGCTGACAAAAAAAAATTTCCGGATTAACATGGGGCTCAAGATTCTCTTTAGGTAACGACTATGGACTGGCAAAACACATTGACACCTCTCGCAGTAACCGCCAATGACTCACTTCCACCACTGATGCTGACTCATCTTGCATCCTGGGGCACTATCATCATTTCAGGCAATGATAAAAAAGCCTATTTGCAAGGCCAAGTGACCTGTAATGTCGTCACTCTTGAACCAACACAGTCAACCTTAGGTGCCCATTGTGATGCGAAAGGCAAAGTGTGGTCCGTCTTTCGCCTGTTCCACCATCACGATGGTTATGCGATGTTCCAGCCTTTATCAGCAATAGAGGCTGAATTAAGAGAGCTGAAAAAATACGCTATTTTTTCTAAAGTCAATATCAGCCAGAGCCAAGACGTCGCACTGGGCGTTATGGGCGAACAAGCTGAGCAATATATCAATACATTAACGGCGGATGAAGGTGAGGTGCGTTTGATTGACGGTGGTAGCGCCATCAAAATTTCATCCCAACGTTGGCTATTACTTGTTTCAGAGCAAACCGCGCAACAGCTCATGACGCAAAGTGAAGCACTGAAAGTCACCGAGGAAACGTGGACTCGCTTTGATATCGAAGAAGCAGTCCCCGTCCTTGGTCAAGCGGATCAAAATGAGCACATACCGCAAGCCGTTAATCTTCAGGCCTTTAATGGTATCAGCTTTAATAAAGGGTGTTATACAGGTCAAGAAACCGTCGCTCGTGCTAAATATCGAGGTATTAATAAACGTGCAATGTACATCCTTCAAGGCAATATTGAGCAACCGCTAAGTAATGATCAACCAATCATGATCGAACGCTCAGTTGGAGAAAACTGGCGTAGTGCTGGGCAATTAATGGTTCACTACACGTTTGCTGATAATACCGCTATCGGTTTAGTAGTCTTACCAAACAATCTCGAGCCAGAAACTGAGTTTCGTCTTGCAAGCCAACCAAACACTCGTTGGTTTATGCAAGCTCTCCCCTACTCTCTTACTGACGAATAAGCTTCTTCCTCATATTGACCATGCGCCTCTTTACGAGGCGTATGCTTTCTAACACTCGCCTATCTCGAATAAATTTCAGGAAAAAGAATGCAATAATGTAATCCATTACATTGGCACGTGATCGCTCTCTAAATCACACAACATCAGAGGTGAATTTTTAGTCACTCTTGAAACATAAATAGTCACAAGGTTTATTTTGACGTACTCTTAACAATGCTGGTCAGGACAAACGAAAAGTTGTCCTGACCAACAAAAAAGTGAATCCACTGATTGTTTCAGGACATCCACTTTTTGTGTAATGCATCTGTGACTATTCGCCCGCCTATTATTTAAGCGGGCTTTTTTTTAGGCTATTCTTAACCAAAATTTAACACTTTCCATAAACAGCAGCTATTCTTTAAAGTGTAATATTTGTCGTGCTTAATATGCACCAAGTGAATGGTGCACTGAGCATTTTTTGTTAGCACTATTTTGAGGAGATAATCACGCAAACATGGGTATTTATCCAACATTTTGCCTACGGCAGCACAAATATCCAAAAGAGTCACCAATAACTGCATATTCCTCTATGGCAATCACACTATTAGAGGCGCAATTTATTTATAATTTGCAGTGTTAGAATAACAGAAGGATCGAAGTATGAGACTGTTTAAGCGCTATACGCCAGGTATGATAGCTAAACACGTAAGTCGGCTTTTTAAAGGAAGAATCTATATTTACGGGGTTGGAAAATTTGAATTCGATAATGGCAAACTGATCTTGCCAGAGCGCGCAGACAAGCGCCACTTTCAGACGGTGAAGGAAGTGAATCAGGAAATCATGAGACTACGCTGCGCCTACGCATAATACGAGTTTCATTAAAGAATTTTAAAAGGGTTGGCCATAAGCCAGCCCTTTTGCCATCATTAGGTTAATCACTGTTAGGGCTCAAGCAGCACCATTTTACTCTTGGCAAGATCAGGTAAATCACCTTTTAAACCCAGTGCTCTTTTCATAATCTCATCTTTGGCTCCAGGAAGTTGTCCAGCCAACTGCATGCCAATGCCACGGATCAGTTTCTTCGCCGGGTTATCACCTTCAAAAAGGTCTTTGAAACCTTGCATCGCGGCAATCATTTTGGCGGCTTCTGTTTTTCGCCAACGTTCATAACCTCGCAAATTTTTGAGCAAACCAATATCTTCACCTTGATGCCACAACGCGAGTAGTTCTTGAGCTAAGCTTGCAGCATCAAGTAAACCTAAATTAACACCTTGCCCGGCTAGCGGGTGGATGGTGTGCGCCGCATCACCAACGAGTGCGATTCGTTGTAAAGCAAAATCTCGGGCATAACGCATTTTAAGTGGGAAAGCAGCACGTTCACCGACCACCTCACACAAACCTAAACGATGATCAAACTCAGCGGTCAGTATCTTATTGAATTCGAGCTCAGACAAGCTGAGCAAGCGCTGCGCTCGGTTGGGCTCTGTAGACCAAACGATTGAGCTCATATGAGGATCAGACATAGGTAAAAAGGCCAGCGGACCTTGTGGTGTAAACACTTGCCTTGCCGTCGATTGATGTGGTTCCACCGTGCGGACATTTGCCACCAGCGCACTGTGTCCATAATCCCAATGGGTTAATGGAATGTCTTGCTGCTGACGAACCCAAGAGTTTGCGCCATCGGCTCCTACTATCAATTTTGCGGTGAGTGATTGACCGTTATCGAGCGTTAGCCACGCTTCACTTTCACCGACAGCCAGCGATTGGCATTGAGCGGGCATAAAGAGTGTCACATTCGCTTGCTTTTGTACTTGTTCGAGTAAGGCTAATTGAATGACGCGGTTCTCAACAATGTGTCCCAGATCCGGCTGAGTCATCTGATTGGCACTAAATTCGATCCGCGCAAAACTATCGCGTTCCCACACTTCCATCGCCGAATAAGGCGCAGCGCGACGAGAAGTAATACCTTGCCATGCACCAAGGTTTCGCAACATGATTTCACTGGAACGGCTTAAGGCGGAGACTCGCACATCCGGCAGCTCTGCAAGTTCAAGGCTGGGTACTCGGCCCTCAATCACGGCGATGCGCAGTTCGCTATGCTTTAATGCTGCGGCCAGTGCAAGGCCAACCATTCCGCCACCCACAATGACAATATCGACACTTTGCATCATATACAGACCCTTTTATCTATTCACTACGCCAAGCGTTCGGCGCAGTAGCGGCATTTTCAGCCACGGTAAATTATCCATCACCATGAGGCCTACATTGCGACCAATACGAGTGGTTAACCAATCATTGGAAAAGAGATGCACCAGGGATGATGTCAGCTTAATGGTGGCATCACGATCCGCTTCTCGGCGTTGGGAAAAAGCTTGTAAACCGCGATAGCAGCCAACATCGGCTTGCTGCTTGATAAGCTCATCCGCCAAGCTTGCCACATCTCGAATACCTAAGTTAAAACCTTGTCCCGCAATCGGATGTAATGTCTGAGCGGCATTGCCCACAATGGCAAAACGATGTGAAATGTTCTGCTCTCGATAACGCAGTTGTAATGGATAGCAGGCACGAGTGCCCACTTTATTCATTCGCCCTAAACGCCAACCAAACGCATCTTGAAGCTGTGCTAAAAAACCCTCATCACTGAGTGAAAAAACTCGCTCGGCTTTCGCGGGAGGTAAACACCAAACTAAAGAGAGTCGATTATCACTCATTGGTAATAACGCGACAGGACCATCGGCGGTAAATCGTTCAAACGCTCGTCCTTGGTGAGCTTTTGAGCTCACAACATTAGCAATAACCGCGACCTGTTCAAAATCATGCTCTTGTTGGATGAGGCCGATTTGCTCGCAGCAGGTCGATATCGCCCCATCAGCTGCGACCAATAACTTAGCTTGGATCGTTCGTTGATCGTTAAGGGTGACAGTGACCTTATCCATACTGCGTTCCACTTGCTGAACCGCGCTTGGGCAAAATAACTCAATATGCGGGCTCTGCTGCATTTTTTGCGCGTAAATCTGCCCAACATCGGCTAATTCAACCACGTAACCTAATGCTTCTAAATCGAGTTGCTGACAAGTGATATCGGTCATCCCAATATGAGACCGATCCGACACATGAATATGTGTAATTGGGGTGGCGACCTCTTGCAGCGACTGCCACAAGGAGAGATTTTGCAAAATTTGTACGCTACCGTAGGATAAAGCAATTGAACGCGAATCAAAGCCGGGATGGGCGAGCTTATCATCCAGCGGATGCGCTTCGACCACAGCAATCGCAAGCTTTCCTTGAGAAAGCGTATCTAAGGCCAACGCCAGTGTTGCACCGGCCATCGCCCCACCAGCGATAATCACATCAAATTGCTTCACAGTCATCTCTCTTTAATGCACGGTCGGCTGAGTTTCTTGTAGAGGTTTGATACCAAATTCAGCATGAATTGTTAACACACAAGCTTTTATATGCTCGATGACGTGTTCCAAAAGTTGAGCTTGCTCATCCAAGTCATCCTCTTCATCGATACCGAGCTTGGCAATTTCTTCTAGATCAGCCAAGGCCTCTTTAGTCTCTGCGGACGCTTTTTTCAAAACAACCCCAATCAAGCCAAGCCCAGAAATAAAGTGATTTACCCAGTCGGCTACGCCATCAGCCAAATCAAATACACTGGCACTCGCCTCTTCATCTGGCAACAGTAGTGACAACTCCATCCCGCTACCAGTGAGCTCTTCGATTGTAAAGGTGAGTACTTGTTCAGCCAATGTCAACGGACGATCTGGCCAACCCATACCTTCGTTAGTGTAATCAAAAATAAGTGGCTGCCAGCTCTTATCATTTAAGCCCAGACCACCGGCCAGCATGCCCGTTAGCAACCCATGCAACTCAGCAGGGTTAACCGCAAGTGCTGCAGATTGAAGGGCAGTGGCAAGAGAAAGATAATCCGGTAGTTTTTTTTCGCTCATGGGAAGCTCGTAATAAAATCAAATAAGCGCGATCCTACCACTTAGCTTCCAATGCGAAAATGCTCAAAGCGTTAATTGTGGGTAGCTTTTACTCAATTTGCCTAATAACTGTGTTTTTAGTCCCTCATTTTTTACTGCTCGCTTTGAAAAGCTTGAATCTTAGGGCCGCTTTACCTATAGTTTCCACCTCGATGGGCATGTGAGTGGCACCATCTTAGACAGCGCGATAAGAGTTCATCCATCATGAGTAATCAAGCGGTAGACGTAGAAATTTTAGGAAAATTGACTCGTGTGAATTGCCCTGCGGGACAAGAGCAGTCTTTAATCCAAGCGGCGCAAGATCTTGATAACCGATTGAAAGAGATGGCAGAGCGTACTAAAGTTACCAATGAGGTAAAGCTACTCACGATTGCTGCGCTCAACATTTGTTATGAATTGCAAACCAAAAACAATGAGAGCCTAGGCCAACAAAATCAATTAACCGAGCGCATGGAACAGCTCGCTGCATCTCTTGAAGATGCCATCAGTAAAGTGAAGCTAGGACAGCAGTAGTCTTTACCAGCGTGACCAAATTTACCCTAGAGTGTTTGTCAGCCGGATTTAAGTCCCTGAGCCGATAAGCAACACCAAAGGGTTAGTACTTGGTAGCTATTGAGCAAGCTCGGCTCGTACCGAGAAGCCTGCGGTTACCATTGCTGATCCGCCTTGAACCAGCTGGTTCAAGGGCCAAAATCCGCAACGGCACTCTGGGGTATCCTTATGCAAAACACTCGACACACACTTCGTCAAGTCATCCGCCAGCGGCGTAAACAGCTATCACCTACGCAGCAAAAACACGCTTCAATTGAACTTGTCTCTCGTTTTTCAACACTGCCTGAAGTTTTAACGAGTCAGCACATTGCCCTCTACTTAGCGACCGATGGTGAGCTTGAAACACAACCGCTCATAGCGTGGTTATGGCAACAAGGCAAACAGACCTATCTTCCCGTTTTACACCCCTTCTCGAGTGGGAATTTATTGTTCTTGCGCTATGATGCTCAAACCATAATGACGCGAAATAAATACGGCATTGCCGAACCCAAGCTCAACCAAACATTGATCAAACCAGTAAATGAGCTAGATATCATCTGCACACCATTGGTGGCCTTTGATCAAACAGGGCAAAGGCTCGGGATGGGCGGCGGCTATTATGATCGTACTTTAGAAGCTTGGTTTAAAACGGGTAAAGGTGCCCTACCCATAGGTTTAGCTCATGATTGCCAACAAGTGACTCATCTGCCGAGCGAAGCATGGGATATACCTTTACCTCAAATAGTGACTCCAAGCCAAATCTGGCAATGGGAATCATAAATTATTGAGGCTATAATCGCCCCGCAACATTACCGTCACTATAAATCGATATCAGGAGATTGGCATGACTCAAGATGAAATGAAAAAAGCCGCCGGCTGGGCCGCACTCAAATATGTAGAAAAAGGCAGCATCGTTGGTGTGGGTACGGGTTCAACGGTGAATCACTTCATTGATGCGCTGGGTTCGATTAAAGATGATATTAAGGGTGCGGTTTCAAGTTCTATCGCCTCAACAGAGAAGCTAAAAGGCCTAGGTATTGAAGTGTTCGACTGCAATGATGTTGATCAACTCGATATTTATGTTGATGGCGCAGATGAAATCAACCCTGCGCGCGATATGATCAAAGGCGGCGGCGCTGCGCTCACTCGAGAAAAAATCGTTGCCGCGATTGCGGATAAATTCATTTGTATCGTTGATGGTACAAAAGCGGTCGATGTTCTAGGTCAATTCCCACTTCCAGTTGAAGTGATCCCAATGGCGCGCTCTTATGTGGCACGTCAACTGGTTAAACTTGGTGGTGATCCAGCCTATCGCCATGGCGTAATAACGGATAACGGTAACGTTATCTTGGATGTGCACGGATTAAAAATTACTGATGCCAAAGCATTAGAAGATAAAATTAATGGGATTGTCGGCGTAGTAACCGTCGGTTTATTCGCTCACCGAGGTGCTGATGTCGTCATCACTGGCACGGAAAATGGTGCCAAAATCGAAGAGTAAGTCACAAAATAAGGCTACTTTCCGTTATTTCATTACAAACGGCACCCATGGGTGCCGTTTTTCTTCGCTATGTCCTAGAAAATCATGCCTTATTTCGTAATTTTCTTACCCAAAACAAAAAAAGTTTGTTACTTTATTGGTCAGAAGACGCACAAGGAAAACGTTTGTCTTCCAACAAAATGGTTAATCTTCCTCTTTACATTAGCCCTTTTGCTTTATGTGCGCCGTGTTTGCCCACCTTCCCATTTTTAAGGACGAGAATAATGGCCAAAGTTTCACTCGAAAAAGACAAAATCAAAATCTTACTCCTCGAAGGGCTACACCCTTCAACGGTTGAAGTACTGCAATCTGCCGGTTACAGCAATATTGAGTATCACAAAGGTTCTCTGGGTGATGAACAACTGCTCGAAGCGGTGAAAGATGCTCACTTCATCGGAATTCGTTCGCGCACTAATTTGACCGAAGCGGTAATCAACGCGGCAGAGAAGTTGGTTGCTATCGGCTGCTTCTGCATTGGCACCAACCAAGTTGACCTGAATGCAGCCGCAAAACGCGGTATTCCTGTCTTTAATGCACCATTTTCGAATACTCGCAGTGTTGCTGAACTCGTTTTAGGCCAAACACTGCTACTACTGCGTGGGATTCCTGAAAAAAATGCATTGGCACATCGTGGTATTTGGAAAAAAAGTGCTGATAACTCTTATGAGGCACGCGGTAAACGCTTAGGTATTATTGGCTATGGCCACATTGGCACCCAGCTCGGTATCATTGCCGAAAACCTCGGTATGCAAGTCTATTTCTATGACATAGAAAACAAACTCTCACTCGGTAATGCAACGCAAATACATACCATGAGTGAGCTACTGAATAAATGTGATGTCATTTCTCTGCATGTGCCTGAAACTCCAGATACTAAAAATATGATGGGTAAAGAAGAGTTTGCACGCATGAAGCCTGGCTCTATCTTTATCAACGCAGCACGCGGAACGGTAGTCGACATTCCCGCACTCTGCGATGCATTGGCATCAAACCATCTAGCTGGCGCGGCAATAGATGTATTTCCAGAAGAACCCGCCACAAACTCTGAACCTTTTGAATCCCCACTGATGCATTTTGATAATGTCATTCTGACACCGCACATTGGTGGCTCAACTCAAGAAGCACAAGAAAATATCGGTATTGAAGTAGCCGGTAAGTTGGCAAAATATTCAGATAACGGCTCAACCTTATCAAGCGTGAACTTCCCTGAAGTATCGCTGCCAATTCACCGTGATAGTTCGCGTTTACTGCATATTCACGAAAACCGTCCGGGTATTCTGACACAAATCAACACCATCTTCGCCGAAGAAGGGATCAATATCGCCGCTCAATATTTACAAACGTCAGCGGATATCGGTTATGTAGTGATTGACGTAGAAACCGCTCGCTCTGCGGAAGCTCTGACTAAGCTGAAAAGCATCAGCGGCACCATTCGTGCGCGTATTCTTCACTAAGCACTTCTCCAGTAAAAGCACCAAACAACAAAAAGGCCACATAAAATGTGGCCTTCCTTATTTCGATAGGGAGCTCGGTAAATTAAGCTTTAAGCGCTCGCTCCCCGCGAGCAATACCTACCACGCCACTTCGCGCGACTTCGATTACTTCAGTGACTTCCGACAACGCTTGAATAAAGGCATCGAGTTTTTCGCTGGTTCCAGCAAGCTGCACAGTATATTGCGCCGCAGTGACATCCACGATCTGCCCACGGAAAATATCAGCCGTACGTTTCACTTCGGCGCGCGCAAAGCCGCTAGCTTTGACTTTCACCATCATCAGCTCACGTTCAATGTGTTCACACTCTGACACTTCTTGCACTTTAAGCACATCAATCAACTTATGCAGTTGCTTTTGAATTTGTTCAAGTTGCATTTCATCGGTCTTAGTGGTGATGTTTAAGCGTGACAATGTTGCATCATCGGTTGGCGAAACCGTTAGTGATTCAATGTTATAACCACGTTGAGAAAATAGACCAACAACGCGAGACAAAGCACCCGATTGGTTTTCCATTAATATTGAAATAATGTGTCTCATATTATGTTCTCTCCGTTTTGCTTAACCACATTTTGTCCATCCCTTCGCCTTTAATTTGCATTGGGTAGACGTGCTCCGTTTCATCCACATTAATATCAACAAAAACCAATCGATCTTTCATATCGAGTGCTTTTTTAAGCCCGGCTTCAAGTTCATCAGGCTGTGAGATACGGATGCCAACGTGGCCATAAGCTTCTGCAATTGCTGCAAAATCGGGAACAGAACTCATATAAGAATTAGAGTGGCGTCCTTGGTAAATAATATCTTGCCACTGTTTTACCATGCCAAGAAAACGGTTGTTTAAGTTAATAATTTTCACTGGAATATCATATTGCAACGCAGTGGAAAGCTCTTGGATATTCATTTGAATACTGCCATCCCCAGTGACAATCACTACCTCTTCTTCTGGCATGGCAAATTTGACCCCCATTCCAGCGGGTAAACCAAACCCCATGGTGCCCAAACCGCCAGAGTTGATCCAACGACGAGGCTTATTGAATGGATAATAAAGTGCGGCGAACATTTGGTGCTGACCAACATCGGAGGCCACATATGCGTCTCCATTAGTCAGTTTATGTAAAGTTTCAATCACTTGCTGCGGCTTAATGCGTTCGCTGGATTTCTCATAAGCTAGGCATTGGCGGTCGCGCCAGCTTTGGATATCTTGCCACCATAGTTCAAGCGCCTGCGAATCATTATAGCCACCTTGCTCAGAGAGCAATTGCAGCATAGTTTCCAGTACTTGTTCAGCTGATCCCACTATCGGCAGATCGACTGGCACATTTTTAGAGATCGACGAAGGATCAATGTCAATGTGCATGATCTTAGCGTTCGGGCAATATTTTTCTAGATTATTGGTTGTACGGTCATCAAAACGCACGCCAATACCGAAAATCAAATCCGCATTGTGCATCGCCATATTGGCTTCATACATGCCATGCATTCCAAGCATGCCTAACGCATTTTTATGCGTCCCAGGGAAAGCACCAAGCCCCATTAACGTGCTGACTACGGGTAAATTGAGCGTTTCAGCCAGTTGTAAAATGTGCTGATCTGCGCCTGAAATAACAGCGCCACCACCAATGTACAATACGGGTTTTTTGGCTTCTAACAACGCTTTTAGCGCCTTTTTAATTTGCCCTTTATGACCAGAAGTAGTTGGGTTGTATGAGCGCAGTTTGATCGACCCAGGATACGTGTAAGGGAGTTTGATCTGAGGATTCATCACATCTTTAGGCAGATCGATCACGACCGGCCCCGGGCGCCCTGTTGAGGCAATATAAAAGGCTTTCTTAATGGTTTCAGGAATATCTTCAGCTTTTTTTACAAGAAAACTGTGTTTGACGATCGGACGAGAAACCCCAACGATGTCACATTCTTGAAACGCATCGTTACCAATGAGGTTATTTGGCACGTTGCCTGAAATAACAATCATTGGAATTGAGTCCATGTAAGCGGTAGCAATCCCTGTGACGGTATTCGTCGCCCCTGGGCCAGAACAAACAAGTACCACACCCGTTTTTCCGGTTGCTCGAGCATAGCCATCTGCCATGTGCGTGGCCGCTTGCTCGTGGCGAACAAGGACATGTTTAATTTGGTCGGTTTTTGCGTGCAGCGCATCGTAAATATCAAGAACGGAACCACCTGGGTATCCAAATATTTGCTCTACACCTTCTTCGATCAGAGATTGAACCACCATCTCTGCGCCAGATAACATCTGTTGATTGGATTGCGTTGCCATTTTTTCTCCTTACCAGTACCCAACACATGGTCAGTCAATGGGCCTGGTTTTACATAGTTTAGGGCTTATTTGTAGCCTAATTCGAAAACTTTCCACTTTCGGCTATGTCTTGCTTTTGTCATAACAAAAAACAAGGTAACGCAACAACTGTAACTCTTTCTTATCATCGGGTCGAACGCCAAATAGCGCACACTTTGGCAAATGTTTGGTTAAATGGAATTTTATTAGGTAACTATCGTAAAACCGGCATTAAAAACAGCTCAATCCATGAATAATTAGCAAAAATAAAGCAAAAAATATTACCATGCAGCAATGTGGCGTAATGAGGAAGCGAGGTTTAACTTCCGTCGTAATATAAAAAATCCCCCACGCTTTATCTGAAAAGCAAGTGGAGGATTTTTAAACAATGAAAAAACTATCTTAAGATAATCTTACTCACCTTTAGTCTTTTCTTTGTACATTTCCTCGATTTCATCTTGGTAACGATCACTAATGACTTTTCTACGCAGTTTCTGAGTCGGCGTCAGCTCACCTTTGTCCATTGAAAAAGCCTTAGGTAATAATTTAAACTTTTTCACCTGCTCAAATTTGGCTAGCTCTTTTTGCAAATCATTGACTCGTTTTTCCAGCATCTCAACCACTTGGTTGTTCTTGATAAGATCTAATCTGTCATGATATTTGATGTTGAGCTCTTTGGCGTAAACCTCCAAGCTGTCATAACAAGGTACAATTAAAGCCGATACAAATTTACGTGTGTCAGCAATCACCGCAATCTGTTCAATAAAGTGATCTTTACCAATCGCTCCCTCAATAACTTGTGGCGCAATGTATTTACCACCGGAGGTTTTCATCAGCTCTTTGATACGATCAGTAATGAAGACATTACCTTGCTCATCAATGTGCCCAGCATCTCCTGTTTTGAGAAAACCTTGTTCATCGAATGCTAACGCCGTTTCTTCTGCCATTTTATAGTAGCCGCGCATAACCATTGGTCCGCGAACAAGAATTTCATTGTTGTCACCGATTTTGACCTGAGCTCCTGGCATCGACATGCCTATTGAATCAGGATTAAAACACCGATCATCCCAACAAGAAACCGTTGCTGTGGTTTCCGTCATGCCATAACCCAACTTCACGTTAATGCCAATGGCATGGAAAAATCGGCCGATGGTTTCATCTAATTTCGCGCCACCGCAAGGCATGAAATTAATCCGCCCACCAAGCAATGCACGCAATTTAGACAACACGATTTTATCCGCTAACGCGTAACTCTTTTTCAGCATAAAGGATGGCTGGCGCTTTTCTTGGTGACAAAGAGCCATCTTAGCCCCCATATTGACTGCCCAAGTAAACAGCACTTTTCGATGTAACGGCGCTTTCGAGACTTTTTCGTGAATAGCGGAGAAAATTTTCTCGTAGAAGCGAGGAACCGCACACATTACCGTTGGCTTTAGCTCACTCAATGCATCACGTACTTGCATCGTATCCTGCAAATAACAGTTAGTTGCACCGCTGTAAAGAATGTAAAAAGTCCACGCCCGTTCAAACACGTGTGACAATGGTAAAAAACAGAGTGACACATCATCCTTAGAGATGTTTAACCGCTCATCATGCCCTTCAAGCTGAGCGCCAATATTACGGTAATCAAGCATCACGCCTTTAGGTTGACCTGTGGTGCCTGAGGTATAGATGAGCGTCAGCAGATCATCCATATTCGCCTGTTCAAGGCGAGACTCTAATTCCGCTTGCTGGCCATCTGTATTTTGTTCAATAAAAGTCTGCCAATGGATGCCATGTTGAAAACTTTTTAGATCAATGCCATCACTCATGGCGACAATTAATTCAAGCTGTTCGCACTCATCAAAAAAATCCAGTGCCGCATCGTATTGTGCCTGTTCACCGACCAAGAGCACTTTGACATCAGCATCTTGAATAATATAACTGGCCTGCGCTGGCGTATTAGTTGGATAAATAGGTACCGTAACGGCTCTTAACTGCAAAGTAGCCAAGTCAGCTATTGTCCACTGCGGCATGTTATTCGAAAAAATCCCAACTTTATCTTGGATTTTTATACCTTGCGTTAAAAGTGCAAGTGACATCGCATCAATACGTTGACCAAATTGCTTCCAGCTGATCCCATGCCACTCTTTCTCTATTTTGTGTTTTAGAGCAATGCACTCGCCACCTTTGACAATCTGTTCACGAATTCTTTTTACGATATGGAAATTTAAATTGGGCATCTTTTTTACCTGTAGCTTACACATGTAAGCTTTTTGAGCGCACAAGTGTACATTTAGAAGCAAAAAAGGCAACTGACGGATGTCAAAGTTATCAATTAATTCTACAGACAAAAAAGCCCTGAATGGATATAACCAATTCAAGGCTCAAAGAGGCGTATCACTAAGTTTAGATCACCGTACAAACTAACGGGTAAACGTTAGTTTAATGCAACAACTTCGCCGCAAATCATCATTAACTGATCACGCAGCCAAATATGGCCTTTGTCTTTTTCACTAGACTCATGCCAACTGAGATAACCACTGATTTGACCATTTGCAAATGGGAAATCGAGGATTTGTAACTGATCTCGGTTAGCCGCATTCTCAACCATCCAACGAGGTGCAATCGTCACCAACTCAGATTGTCCGACCACATAAAGCACGTTGCTCAAACTGGTCCCTTCATAATAAGGAACACAGTCTAATTCGCGGTATGCTTGCTCAGAAAAGCTACGTTGCCCATGGATGCGAGATAACTTCGCATGCTTTTCAGCTGTTAGGCTATCAGCGTTAACAGAGCCATTGATGCGAGGATGAGACTTAGATGCCACCACCACTAATTCATCTTGGAAAATTTCCGTACTGGAGAACCCTTGTTCATCAAAACGCGCGTAATCAATCACAAAATCGATCTCTTGGTAACGCATACGCTCGGCTAACAAACGGTTAAATTCCGCATCAAGATGAAGTTGGACCAAAGGCGCTTGTTCATGAACTGATGACATAATTTTCGGCGCGAAACGCATATCACAAGGACTGCAAATCGCTAATTTAAATAAGCGGGTTGATGTTTCAGGAGAAAACACCGAACTTGGCAGTTCATTACGGATTAATTGCAGTGCTTGACGCATCGGACCGAACAGTTGACGTGCACGTTGAGTAGGTTGAATACCTCGCCCTTGTCGCATAAACAGTTCATCATTAAACATTACCTTCAAACGCGCTACAGCATTGCTGACTGCTGGCTGAGACATACCCAAATTATGAGCGGCACGGGTAATATTTTGCTCTTGCATTACTGCATCAAAAACCGTCAGCAGGTTTAAATCTACACCACGTAATGTGCTTTCCATGCGGTAACTAGCAATAGCGCTCATTGCATCTTTTTTATCTAACATTTTTGGGACGCCTCTTGTTGTTATCGTCAATACCGTAAAAGTGATTTTTTAGAATAGATAACCTGCCATTTATTATATTTACCCAGACACAACTGGGTGGAGACTACTATCTGCTAAGCATTTATCGATTGGCAACAAGATTGATAAAATATCAGTTTTTTTTATCCAAATAAAAAGATTGTCCTTATTTATCAGTACGATGTGTTTTTATAAAAAACCATAAAACAGAAAATTTTATGCATTTTATTCAAAACATTGAATCAAGTGATGAATAACAAGCCTTTACCTTGATACATTCACCAAATAAATTGATTACGTCAAAATTCAAAACATTTCGTCAATATTAGCTAAATGACACATAGCTAGGGAAATCAACCTGTCGCCATAAAGACTGGCTCAGCTCTTTATGATTATCCCATTTGCCATTTTGTACCCATTCAACCAAGGCTTTCGCTACATTAGGATAGACAACGCGCTCGACCTGTTTTTCATCCAACCAACGGCGTAACTCCGACGGGTCCAAAAACTCCATAGATGCAGCAAGCCCGAGATTCTCAAGAGTGGCAACGTTACTTTGCTGCTCAAATTGACCCGATAGTGGCTTAAGTAGCAGCTTTTTACCCAATGAAAGTGCTTCTGATGGTAATTCAAAGCCACCATTAGCAATCACGCCATCGCAGCAATGCAAGTGATATTGAAAATGGGTATGACATAAGGGACGCAGCTCAACATTTTCAACGGATTGCGCTTCCATTAAGGAAGGGTGATAACAAATAAATGCTTGATTTGAAAAACGAAAAAGCAACTCAAGAATATCATCAACATGCTCAAATGGAAGATAGACCAAAATGAAATGCTCGTTAGACGTATGCTGCTCTGAACGATAGATAATCGGAGGAAGGATCGGTTGATCAAAATGATACCAATGTAAACCGACGTGGTAGTTGGCAGGCGCAAACTGTTGAATAATCTGTTTATCCAGCCAACTTGCCCCTTTCAAAGGCACATTATAACGAAATGCATTTTGATGACTTATCCCAATACACGGAATACCTTGCTGTTTAGCCGCCCATGCCGATACTGGTTCAAAGTCATTAATGACCAAATCATACGGAGACAAATCGAGGTTTTTTGTCTCACTCACGAAAGTCAGCAAATTATTATTCAGCGCCGTTTTAACGTAATTTACGTGTCCCTGTTCAGTTTCAAAAGTAAAACCGCGCCGAGTTTGGTAATCACCGAAACTTTCCATCGAAAAGTATTTCTCTTTTTCACGTCCAGAAAAGAGAAATTGCACATCAATTTTGGCTTCTCTCAACGCTTCACTCATCACTCGTGAACGAGCAATATGGCCATTTCCGGTGCCTTGGACACCATACAGAATTTTCAAAAGCCTCTCTCCACCAACCACAAAGCAAATCTTGCGCTGCTTACACCAAGCAGCGCGCCAATCACGATATCCGTCAAGAAGTGAACCCCAAGTAGGATGCGAGATACGCCAATTAAGCCAGCCCAAACCAAGACAAAAGCATCGCTATGAGGATAGAAGTGGCCAATTAATGTCGCCATAACAAACCCTGCAGCCGTATGACCAGAGGGCAAACTGTAGCGATCCGAAGGGGTAATAAAGGCAATGAATGAAGGAGAAAACTCTTCAGGGCGACGACGCTGAAAGCTATTTTTCAATCCCCAATAAATAGGGAGTTCAATCGCGAAAGCGGCCAGTCCAGCCATTAAGAATAGCTGGCCATTAAGCGGGTCTAAATACCAAGCTAAAGCACCAATCAACGCGTACAAATGCCCATCCCCAGTATGGGAAATAGCTTTGCTGATCTGCGCTACAGGCTGATTAAAACGATGCTGTAAACAAAATAGCGAAAACGCTACGTCAAACTTAACAATTTGTCCGATGGCACGCATGAGCGACTCCTGTCATTCCATAAACCTCTTACGCTCTAAACGTAGAAGTTTAAAATGACAAATACGTGACTGTTTGTTGGAGAATGAATGAATTTAACCGATGACAAACGTTCTTGCGTGAAAACATTCCGTGCTACAAAAAGTGATCCTCTCTACCAATTCTGCTCATTTTTACCGCTTTTGACTAAAACTGATCCGATATGAATAAAAAAACAACTTAATGGTTGACGAGTTAAGTCGAGTACGGTACTAATTTGTTAACTTAATCTTGTGGAATGTTACGAATGACTATCCGTTTTTCTATCCTGCTGGGCCTGCTCCTTATCGTGAACCATTCGCGCGGGTAGGTTGTGGAAGAAAAACACCACACAAGATGACAAGAGCCCGCACTGAGATGCGGGTTTTTTTATAACTATATTTAGGAAGTAAACGATTAACCATCGGTGCAAGGGAGCAAACATGAATAATCAAGTCATTATATTCGACACCACACTACGTGATGGCGAACAAGCTTTGTCAGCAAGCTTAACCGTTAAAGAAAAACTGCAGATTGCTTACGCATTAGAGCGCCTTGGTGTTGATGTTATTGAAGCAGGTTTTCCAGTTTCCTCCCCTGGTGATTTTGAATCGGTCAAAACGATTGCCAAACACATTAAAAACAGCCGCGTCTGCGCGCTTTCTCGCGCGGTAGCAAAAGATATTGATGCAGCAGCCGAAGCTCTGAAAGTCGCCGATGCTTTTCGTATCCATACGTTTATTTCAACCTCAACCATTCATGTGCAAGATAAATTGCGCCGCAGTTATGATGATGTGCTCGAGATGGCAGTCAGTGCGGTGAAACACGCCCGTAACTACACCGATGACGTCGAATTTTCCTGTGAAGATGCGGGCCGAACGCCCATTGATAATCTCTGTAGAATGGTCGAAGCCGCAATTAATGCCGGAGCTAAGACCATCAATATTCCAGACACGGTCGGTTATACTGTTCCTAGCGAATTTGGTGGCATTATTCAGATGCTGTTTGAGCGAGTCCCTAACATAGATAAAGCCATTATTTCCGTTCATTGCCACGATGACTTGGGAATGTCAGTCGCAAACTCGATTGCCGCTGTACAGGCTGGCGCAAGGCAAATAGAAGGCACCATCAACGGTATTGGTGAGCGCGCTGGTAACTGTTCACTGGAAGAGATCGCGATGATCATCAAAACTCGTCAAGAATTCCTCGGCGTACATACTGGCTTAAAGCATGATGAGATCCATCGCACCAGTAAGTTGGTCAGCCAACTGTGCAATATGCCGATTCAAAGTAACAAAGCGATTGTCGGTGCCAACGCATTTAGCCACTCATCAGGCATTCATCAAGATGGCATGTTGAAAAACAAAAACACTTACGAAATCATGACTCCAGAGTCAATTGGCCTAAAAAACCAAGCGCTGAACTTAACGAGCCGCAGTGGCCGCGCCGCAGTAAAAAGCCATATGGATAGCATGGGTTACAATGAAAACGAATACAACCTCAATGCCTTGTATGAAGATTTCTTAAAATTGGCAGATCGTAAAGGCCAAGTGTTTGACTATGACTTAGAAGCGTTGATGCACTTTTCAAATCTGCGTGATGAAGACGATTTCTACAAATTGAACTATTTGAGTGTTCAATCAGGCAGTGTTATGGCGACCACCAGTATTAAATTGCTTTGTGGTGATGAAGAAAAATGTGAAGCTGCCGTTGGTAATGGCCCTGTCGATGCGCTTTACCAATGTATTTACCGTCTAACTGGCTATGAGATCGTATTGGATAAATTTGACCTTACCGCCAAGGGCGAAGGTGAAGATGGACTCGGGCAAGCCGATATTATTGCCAACTACAAAGGGCGAAAATATCACGGTACAGGCGTCTCTACGGATATTGTCGAAGCATCAGGACAAGCCTTGTTGCACGTGATCAATAGCATTCATCGTGCCGATCAAATTGCAGAAATTAAACAAAAGAAAGTGGCAACCGTTTAACGTACCTAGATTAGAGCTTTTAGTCTTTAGAGCTCACTGGGGCAAGCAAATATAAAAATAGTAAAGGACTAACATGACAGACAAAACATACAAAATTGCCGTTCTTGCAGGTGATGGTATCGGCCCAGAAGTAATGCAACAAGCACACAAGGTATTGGATGCGATTGAAAAAAAACATGCTATCCGGTTTGCCAGAGAAGAACATGATGTCGGCGGGATTGCGATTGATAACCACGGTTGCCCGCTACCTGAAAGCACCATTAAAGGATGTGAAGAGGCAGACGCCGTATTGTTTGGTTCCGTAGGCGGCCCTAAATGGGAGCATTTACCACCCAACGACCAACCAGAACGCGGCGCACTCCTACCGCTTCGCAAACATTTTCAACTGTTTTGTAACTTGCGTCCTGCTCAAATTCACTCAGGCTTAGAAAGCTTTTCTCCTTTACGATCCGATATCTCCGATCGTGGCTTCGATATTGTGGTTGTTCGAGAATTGACTGGTGGTATTTATTTTGGCCAACCCAAAGGACGCGAAGGCGAAGGGGCAAATGAAAAAGCATTTGATACCGAAGTTTACCACCGCTACGAAATCGAACGCATTGCAAAAATAGCGTTTGAGTCCGCACGATTACGTCGTAAAAAAGTATGCTCAGTCGATAAAGCGAATGTATTACAAAGCTCTATCTTATGGCGTGAGGTCGTGGAAGAGATCGCAAAAGATTATCCGGACGTCGAGCTTTCACACATTTATATCGATAATGCCACTATGCAGCTCATTAAAAATCCCTCTCAATTTGATGTCATGCTGTGCTCTAATATTTTTGGTGACATCATTTCCGATGAATGCGCCATGATCACAGGCTCAATGGGTATGCTACCTTCCGCTAGCCTTAATGAAAGCAATTTCGGTCTCTATGAGCCAGCAGGTGGCTCTGCACCTGATATCGCAGGAAAGAACATTGCTAACCCAGTTGCACAAATTCTTTCCGCCGCTTTAATGCTACGTTATAGCTTAGGCGAAGAAAGTGCCGCTCAAGATATCGAAAATGCCGTATCAAAAGCGCTTACCGCAGGCGAACTCACCGCAGATCTTGCCAGTGGTAAAGCGGCACTTTCAACCTCTGAAATGGGCGATAAAATTGCCAGCTATATTTTAAACTCATAATTAGTAGGACTAGGCTCGCCTAGTCCTTTATAAAGCTCAAAGAGCTCAAGGAAGAAGCAATGTCGCAAGCAAAAACCTTATACGAAAAAATTTATGATGCCCACATTGCGGTGTCAGCTGAAGGGGAAACCCCCATCCTTTATATCGATCGTCATCTCGTTCATGAAGTGACATCACCGCAAGCATTTGATGGTTTACGCGAAAAGGGACGTAAAGTTCGTCAGACGAGTAAAACATTCGCTACCATGGACCATAACGTTTCAACCACCACAAAAGACATTGATGCCTCGGGTGAGATGGCTCGAATCCAAATGGAAACACTGTCAAAGAACTGTGCTGAGTTTGGCGTAACACTCTACGACTTAAATCATAAATACCAAGGCATCGTTCATGTCATGGGGCCAGAATTAGGTATTACTCTTCCCGGTATGACCATTGTCTGCGGTGACTCACACACAGCAACACATGGCGCATTTGGCTCGTTAGCGTTTGGCATCGGTACGTCAGAAGTTGAGCACGTACTTGCAACCCAAACATTGAAACAAGCTCGCGCGAAAACGATGAAAATTGAGGTGACAGGCAAAGTCGCTCCAGGCATCACCGCTAAAGATATCGTGCTAGCCATTATAGGTAAAACAACGGCGGCCGGTGGTACAGGCTATGTCGTTGAATTTTGTGGTGAAGCGATTACCGATCTTTCAATGGAAGGTCGTATGACGGTGTGCAATATGGCGATTGAGCTTGGAGCAAAAGCCGGTCTTATCGCCCCTGATCAGACTACTTTCGACTACATTAAAGGTCGCAAATTTTCTCCTCAAGGAAGCGATTTAGAAGCCGCCATAGAGTACTGGGCAACGCTAAAAACCGATGATAATGCCAAATTCGATGCAGTCGTTACCCTAAATGCCGCGGACATCAAACCACAAGTAACGTGGGGCACAAACCCAGGCCAAGTAATTGCTGTCGACGAAACCATTCCATCTCCCGATAGCTTTAGTGATCCTGTCGAAAAAGCATCAGCAGAAAAAGCATTAGCGTATATGGGACTGGAAGCGGGTAAATCCTTATCAGACTACAAAGTGGATAAAGTTTTTGTCGGTTCTTGCACAAACTCTCGCATTGAAGATATGCGAGCAGCAGCTCAAGTCGCGAAAGGTAAAAAAGTCGCACCACACGTTCAAGCATTGATTGTTCCAGGTTCAGAGCAAGTTAAGGCGCAAGCGGAAGCGGAAGGCTTGGATAAAATATTTATTGAAGCGGGTTTTGAATGGCGCTTGCCGGGCTGTTCAATGTGCTTGGCTATGAACAATGACAGGCTCGGTGCAGGTGAGCGTTGTGCATCAACATCCAACCGCAATTTTGAAGGCCGCCAAGGTCGAGATGGACGTACACATTTAGTCAGTCCTGCAATGGCCGCCGCCGCCGCCATCGCTGGACACTTTGTCGATATCCGTAATATTCATTCTTCAACACTCAACTAAACAGGGGATCACCAATGTCAGGTTTTAAACAGCACACAGGTTTGGTCGTTCCTCTTGATGCAGCGAACGTCGATACAGATGCCATTATCCCTAAGCAATTTTTACAGAAAGTAAATCGCACTGGTTTTGGCAAACACCTTTTTCATGATTGGCGTTTTCTAGATGATGCAGGTCAACAACCTAATCCAAATTTTGTCATGAATAAACCTCGCTATGAAGGAGCGAGCATTCTACTTGCTCGTGAAAACTTTGGGTGTGGTTCTTCACGAGAACATGCCCCTTGGGCTTTAGCGGATTACGGCATCAAAGCCATGATTGCACCCAGTTTTGCGGATATTTTTTATGGTAACTCAATCAATAACCAAATGGTTCCAGTCCGTCTTACAGAGCAAGAAGTTGATGAAATATTCCAATTTGTTGAAGGAAATGAAGGGGCTCAACTAACTGTAGATCTTGAACGAATGGAAGTTAAAGCCAATGGAAAAACATACTCATTTGAAATTGATGAATTTCGTCGCCATTGCTTACTTAATGGATTAGACAATATCGGTTTGACGCTACAGCACGAAGATAAAATCGCTGATTATGAAACAAAAATTCCTAGCTTTTTGAAATAGCGAGTATCGATTTAATTTCCAGAGGTTGGTGTAGATGCACCAACCTTTTATTTTATCTGAAATTTATCAATCCCTACCTAGGTCATATAACCTATGAGATGAGAGGTAAACGATGAAATATCTATTAACGCTATGTTTGACACTCGGGTCAACGAATGTATTTTCTGCTCCTAAATCACAACTATGGGATTATTGGAACTCTAGTAATGAAGAAAATACACAAGCCATTTCACATCAAATTTGGCAGACAACACTTGATACTTATCTAATCCAAGAAAATCACAACAACCTCTTCGATTATCAAAGGGTCAACTCAAAAGATAAAGAGCAATTAGAGCTCTATATTTCACAATTATCAGCCCTTGATCCAAGAGAGTATGCAAAGCTGGAACAATATGCTTACTGGGTCAACTTATATAATGCCTTAACAGTTAACTTAATCGTCGATCATTATCCAATACCATCCATCACTAAACTGGGAGGATTTTTCTCATTTGGCCCTTGGGAACAAAAGATCATTACCATCAATCAAAAAGAGCTGACTCTCAATGATATTGAACATCGAATTTTAAGACCCATTTGGAAAGATCCTCGAACCCATTATGCGGTCAACTGCGCAAGCCTTGGCTGCCCAAACTTACAAAAGCAGGCTTTCACAGCAGAAAATACTGAATTATTACTGGAGAAATCAGCCACTGAGTTTATCAATAGCGAAAAAGGAGTAAAGGTCACCAATGATAAATGGGTTCTGTCTTCTATTTATGACTGGTTTGCTGAAGATTTTGGAACGAAACAGCAATTATTTGAGCACTTAGTGCAGTACAACAAGGCACTAAAAAGCGAGAAAAAGAGTATCAGCTATCACTATGATTGGACATTGAATGATACGAATAGATAGAAAAAAACCTCAGCATTTCTGCTGAGGTTTCGTAATTCAAACCTGGCGATGTCCTACTCTCACATGGGGAGCCCCCACACTACCATCGGCGCTGTTGTGTTTCACTTCTGAGTTCGGCATGGGTTCAGGTGGGTCCACAACGCTATGGTCGCCAAGCAAATTCTTTTAGCTTACAGAGCTATAAAACTGGTGCTGATACCCAGAATCGAACTGGGGACCTCATCCTTACCAAGGATGCGCTCTACCGACTGAGCCATATCAGCACACTGTATCTTGTGTCACAAGTGACTAAAAAGCCCGCTCTTACAAACGGGCTCTTATAAATTCAAAGCCTGGCGATGTCCTACTCTCACATGGGGAGACCCCACACTACCATCGGCGCTGTTGTGTTTCACTTCTGAGTTCGGCATGGAGTCAGGTGGGTCCACAACGCTATGGTCGCCAAGCAAA
>NZ_CAWPKR010000003.1:0-147621 GCF_963888765.1 Vibrio sp. B7 | reverse complement strand
TTTGCTTGGCGACCATAGCGTTGTGGACCCACCTGACTCCATGCCGAACTCAGAAGTGAAACACAACAGCGCCGATGGTAGTGTGGGGTCTCCCCATGTGAGAGTAGGACATCGCCAGGCTTTGAATATTGTCTAACCAGACACGCTGCGGAGCGGTAGTTCAGTTGGTTAGAATACCGGCCTGTCACGCCGGGGGTCGCGGGTTCGAGTCCCGTCCGCTCCGCCACTTATTAAGAGCCTCAGCAGTCATGTTGAGGTTTTCTTCAATGAGAAGCATAAATTATTTAGGGGTGTAGCTCCAACTGGCAGAGCAGCGGATTCCAAATCCGCGTGTTGGGAGTTCGAATCTCTCCACCCCTGCCATCTATCAAGCCTCCGCAGAAATGCTGAGGCTTTTTACTATTTTTCATCTCCTTATTATTTTTTAGGACATTCCTGTTCTTCAATAAAAGTATCGCCTCCATACTGCATTAAACCGATCTTTTCTGTGCTAATTTTAAGTTTGCATTTTTACGGCGTCAGTAGGTAATGCTTGCTAAGATAGTGGCAATATCCTCGTAGGGAAAAATATAAGATGAATCCAGTCATTGAAACTATTCTTGCACATCGTTCTATCCGATCTTTTACCGATCAGAAGATAACTCCAGATCAGCTGAGTACAATTATTTCTGCTGGTATTGCGGCATCATCATCGAGCCTATTACAGGTTAATTCAATCATTCGTGTTACGGATAAAGATAAACGCGAGCAGTTGGCTATACTGGCGGGCAACCAAGCTTATGTTGCAAGCGCTGCTGAGTTTTTAGTGTTCTGCATTGACTACCAACGTCATTACGCCATTAATCCTGAGGTAAAACCAGGGCTGATTGAACTCACTTTGATTGGCGCTGTAGACGCTGGGATCATGGCACAAAACTGTTTATTGGCGGCAGAATCGATGGGATTGGGTGGTGTTTATATTGGCGGCTTAAGAAATTCACCTAAAGAAGTGGATGAGTTATTAGAGCTTCCTCCATATTGCGCAGTGTTATTTGGTATGTGTTTGGGGTATCCGGCTCAGAATCCACAACTAAAACCTCGTTTATCTCCTGAGGTAATTGTTCATGAGAATACCTACCATGCTTTGAGTTATGCTGAAATAGAGCAATATGATGAGACGATGAGGGCTTATTATCAGACGCGTTCTTCCAATACTAAGCAAGCGGCTTGGTCTACAGAGGTAACGGCTAAATTAGCACAAGAATCTCGACCTCATATGTTGAACTATCTCAACAGTAAAGGCTTAGCACACCGATAAAAAGAGCCCAATCTTAACGATTGGGCTCTTTTACAATGATTAGGCTAAACCTTGAATAACGACGAATTTTTCAAGTAGTTGATGTTCAGTTTCTATGTGTTCTGGATCGGTAATGATGCAGTTTGTTATCGGACATACGGATTGACAGGTGGGCTTGTCGTAATGTCCTTTGCATTCAGTACATAGATTAGGATCAATTTCATAGATCCGGTTGCCCATAGAGATCGCGCCATTTGGACATTCCGGATCACACATATCACAGTTAATGCATTTACTGGTGATCAATAATGCCATAACTACTTGCCTACGGGATTACGAGTATCTTGGCCAGCATTCAAGTTACGCATTAACAGAGCAAAGTTTAAATCCAACTCTTCAGGAACCGGGATATAAACAAAGTGACCGTTTCCTTTTGCGTCATCAACAGTTTCACCTTTGCGGTTTTCCATTGCTTCAAGTCTGAAGACAACATTCCCTTTTGGGGTCATCAGCTCTAAACTATCACCTAAGATAAACTTGTTTTTAACTTCAACTTCAGCCATTTCACCACGACGTTTACCCGTAAATTCACCAACAAATTGCTGTGAATCTGAGACTGAATAGCCATAGTCATAGTTTTGATAAGTATCGTGTGTATGGCGTCGCAAGAAACCTTCGGTATAGCCACGGTGTGCAAGGCTTTCTAAAGTGCCCATCAGGCTTTCATCAAATGGTTTACCTGAAACTGCGTCATCAATTGCTTTGCGATACACTTGAGCTGTGCGAGCGCAATAATAGAAAGATTTAGTACGACCTTCTATTTTTAATGAATGCACGCCCATTTTCGTCAATCGTTCTACATGCTGTACGGCTCGTAGATCTTTTGAGTTCATAATGTAGGTGCCATGTTCGTCTTCAAAAGCGGCCATCTTCTCTTCTGGACGATGGCTTTCTGAAAGCAAAACCACATCATCAATCGGTTTGCCTAAACCAAGTGTATTATCAGGGCGCTCTTCTTGTATCTCGATAGTTTGAACTGCTGCTGGATCAAATTTCTCGACAATTTGACCGGTTTCGTCTTCTTTGGCTGATTCAACTTTGTATTCCCAACGACATGCATTAGTGCATGTTCCTTGGTTTGGATCACGTTTATTAATGTAGCCAGACAATAGACAGCGACCTGAATAAGCCATGCATAATGCGCCATGAACAAAAATTTCGAGTTCGGTCGTTGGACATTGCTCACGAATTTCTTCAATTTCTTCCAACGAAAGTTCGCGTGATAGAATCACTCGTTCAACGCCTTGGGATGCCCAGAACTTAACTGTTGCCCAGTTAACAGCATTGGCTTGAACTGAAAGGTGAATAGGCATTTCAGGAAATGCTTCACGAACCATCATGATAAGCCCAGGGTCAGACATAATGAGCGCATCTGGTCCCATTTCAACCACAGGCTTTAGATCTCGGATGAATGTCTTAAGTTTTGAGTTGTGGGGTTGAATATTACAAACCACGTACAATTTTTTACCCAAAGCATGTGCTTCATCGATACCGATTTGCAGGTTTTCATGGTTAAATTCGTTGTTGCGTACACGAAGGCTATAACGAGGTTGGCCGGCATAAACGGCATCTGCACCGTAAGCAAACGCATAACGCATGTTTTTTAGACTGCCCGCCGGTGATAGTAGCTCGGGGACAAAAGGGGTATGTGTGCTCATTGTTTTTCTCTAATCTGATCTCAAGTCAGGCCAATACCACCTGATGGTATTGGAGGGGCGCAAATTTTACGTTAAAAATAACCTTATGCCTAGTAGGGATCGTAAGCGATACAAAAAAGCCCAACACTTTTAAGGGTATTGGGCTTTTGCATGATGTTTTTGTTAAGCGTTCGGGTGAGGAAGGCCGCCGAGAACGTCAAATAAGTTAGGCAAAAATGCTGACATTTCACCACACATTAATGAGAAATCGGCATCAAAGCGAGCCGCTTGCTCTTCTCGTGGAATATCTTCATTTTGTTCTTTGAGCTCATCGCTAAATGCCAAACGCTTAATGCTACAATCTTCAGCCAGAATAAAGCTCAGGCGATCTTGCCAGTTCAATGCCAGTTTAGTGACAACTTTATTGGCTTCAATATGGCTTAAGATCTCATCGCTTGTCAGTTCTTGTTTCTTACAGCGGATCACTGCGCCATCTTCTAATAACGACTTTAATTCAGCTTCATCCAACAAGCTAAACCCTTGTGGTAGTTCGCCACTTTTAACCCACTGAGTAAGTGTTGTTTCTACCGCTTGTTCTGGGATCGCAGGTACTACGGGTAGGCTACCCATGGTTTTGCGTAGCAGCGCCAAAACGTCTTCAGCTTTTTTGTAGCTTGCGGCATCGACTAAAATGAAGCCTTGCTTGGGTAGGATAAGCACAAAGGTGAGATTGCTGCGGCTAAATGCTCTAGGTAGGAGATCGATGACAATATCTTCCTTGAGGCTTTCCTTCTCCTTTTTCTTGAGAGGTCGCCCTTCTTCCACTTCCATCGCTTCAACTTTGGCATTCAAAGAATCTTTAATGACCGAAGCAGGTAACATCTTTTCTTCTTTTTTCGCGCAGATCAGAATACGGTCTTCAGAAACGTGGGTCATCATGTCGCCGTGTTTACCCATTGCGTTAACCCAACCAAATTTTTGCTTATCTTGGCTGCCGCATGGCGTAAAACGAAATTCGGCCAGTTGTTTTTCGAGCTGATCGGCGTTGAATTCTACATCGCGATTAACACGATAAACCATACAGTTTTTAAACCACATATTCTTTCTCTTACTTAATTAGAAGACGCAACATGATAGGGGATTTGAAAGCTAAAGTCTTAAATCAATTTCAAAATATAATCATGAACTTGATAAGAAACTTATATGAAAAATTGTTTGCAAAGGTCACAAAAGTGTCATAATTGTTTCCCATAATGCATAGCGTTGATTACATAGAAAGGTTATTCAAATGTCTAGAAGGATTCTGGTTGTTGAAGACGAAGCACCCATTCGCGAAATGTTGTGTTTCGTGCTTGAGCAAAAAGGTTATCAAGCTGTTGAAGCGGAAGATTACGACACGGCGGTGAGTAAACTGGCTGAACCCTTTCCCGATCTTGTGTTATTAGATTGGATGTTGCCCGGCGGGAGTGGTATCAACTTTATTAAGCATATGAAGCGTGAAGAATTAACACGCAACATTCCTGTTGTGATGTTAACCGCCCGTGGTGAAGAAGAAGATAAAGTTCGCGGCCTTGAAGTGGGTGCGGATGATTACATAACCAAACCTTTTTCGCCTAAAGAGTTGGTTGCTCGTTTGAAAGCGGTTATCCGGCGCGTCACACCGACAGCACTGGAAGATGTGATCGACGTGCAAGGATTGAAGTTAGATCCTGTCTCTCATCGAGTAACGGCTAATGATAATGCCTTAGAGATGGGGCCGACGGAATTCAAAATGCTACACTTCTTTATGACGCACCAAGAACGCGTCTATAGCCGTGAGCAGTTATTGAACAATGTGTGGGGTACCAACGTTTATGTTGAAGACCGCACTGTCGATGTTCATATACGCCGTCTGAGAAAAGCGTTAGAAGAGGCTGGCCACGATAAATTAATTCAAACAGTACGTGGTGCCGGTTATCGCTTTTCATCCAGAACATAAAGGATTAATTAAGGTACGAAATGGTTGAACGTTTAACGTGGAAAAGGCTGGCTTGGGAGCTGGTTTTTTTTTACTCTCCTTGGATTATCGTTGGCTGGATCTTTGGCCATATGGCTTGGCTGCTGCTAGCGGCTACGGCGTTGCAACTGATTTGGCATTTGCATAACCAAATGCGTTTGTCGGCTTGGTTGTGGGATGAAAAACGTTTAACGCCGCCTTCCGGGACTGGAAATTGGGAATACCTGTTTAATGGGATTTATCGTTTACAGCAACGCCAACGTAAAAAACGCAAAGAACTGACCAATTTGATCCGCCGCTTTCGTAACGGGGCTGAGTCGCTACCCGATGCGGTGGTGGTGTTCCGTGACGAAGGGAACATTGTTTGGTGTAACCGACTTGCACAACACCTGCTCGGTTTTCGCTGGCCAGATGATGCAGGTCAACCTATCTCAAATTTATTGCGCGCCCCTGATTTTATCAAATATCTGCAAAAAGATGATTTCACAGAACCACTTGAAATGCGCTCTCCACTTAATGTTGAGCGCATGTTAGAGCTGCGTATTGTGCCTTACACCGAAGGTGAGCATTTGATGGTTGTGCGTGATGTCACTCAGTTGAAACAGTTAGAAGGCATGCGCCGAAATTTCTTTGCTAACGTTTCTCATGAACTGAGAACGCCGATGACGGTGTTGCAAGGGTATCTTGAGATGACAGAAGACCCTGACATGCTGGTAGGGCCGATGTGGCCTAAGGCACATGGAGTGATGACTGAGCAGTTAAACCGTATGAACAGTTTAGTCAATCAACTGCTGACGTTGTCAAAAATTGAAGCGGCGCCTATGCATGAGCTGGATGAAGTGGTTGATGTTCCGGCTATGTTGGAAGTACTTGAAAAAGAAGCGATCAGTTTAAGCGGCGATCATCATCACCGACTGTATTTTGATGTCGATAAGCGACTTAAAGTATTGGCCGATGAAGATCAGCTGCGCAGTGCTATATCAAACCTTGTTTATAACGCCGTCAAATATACGCCTCCGGGGGCGGAAATTAATGTGCGTTGGTATCAGAACGCGCAAGGTGCTTGTTTAGACGTGGTGGATAAAGGGGAAGGGATTGAGCCACAGCATTTACATCGTTTAACGGAACGTTTTTATCGTGTCGATAAAGCACGTTCGCGAGATACTGGAGGAAGTGGGCTTGGGCTCGCGATTGTTAAGCATGCATTGTCACATCATGACACGCATTTGCAGATTCACAGTGAAGTGGGGGTTGGCAGCAAATTCTCTTTTATTTTGCCTAAACGTTTGGTTGTGCTGTCATGATACATCGCATATTTACAGCCTTTCTCTATTTTTACTTGCTGGTTACCACGAACGCCGTGATCGCTCAGCCGCTCGTGGATTACTCAAAAACTAACGGTGTTGCAGGTAGTTTACTTTCTGTGGGGTCAGACACTCAGGCAGGAATGACGACGCTCTGGGTTGAAGAGTTTAAGACGATCTACCCAAATATCAATGCTCAAGTACAAGCCTCAGGTTCTTCCACAGCGCCTCCTGCTTTAACTGAAGGAACGGCGCAATTTGGCCCAATGAGTCGACCGATGCGTGGTCGTGAGATTGAAGCATTTGAACGCGCTCACGGTTATAAGCCGACGGCATTGCGGGTTGCGATAGATGCCATTGGTATTTTTGTACATCGAGATAATTCAATCAAAGGGCTTAATTTTACTCAATTAGATAGTATTTTCTCATCTACGTTGCGCTGCGGTGCTACACAACCGACCAATACTTGGGCGCAATTGGGCGTTTATGAGGATTGGGCTAAGCGAGGAATTCAACTGTTTGGCCGAAATTCGGTGTCGGGAACCTATGGCTATTTCAAACAAAACGCACTGTGTGGTGGCGATTTCAAAAAGGGAGTAAACGAGCAGCCGGGATCGGCATCGGTTGTACAATCGGTTGCCTCATCGATCAATACTATCGGTTATTCTGGTGTTGGTTATCAGGTTTCTGGTGTGAAATTGATTCCGATAGCCAAACAAGGCGATCAGTTTATTGCCGCAAGTTATGAAAATATTCTATCAGGTGCTTATCCGTTATCTCGCTATTTGTATGTGTATGTGAATAAACATCCTAATCAGGATCTGCCACCCATGCAGCGCGAATTTATCCGTTTCATTTTTTCTAAGCAAGGACAAGCGATCGTTGGGAAAGATGGTTATGTGCCTGTCAGTGCCGAGTTTGCTCAGCAAGAACTAGCTAAAGTGGGCATAAAATAACGAGCTGTTCGCTCGCTATTTTTAATCAAACCCAATTCAAATTAAACATTGAGCTGCCAACCGACACTTCGCCAATACTGTTGTTCGCACATCAGATCCGCATGTAATAATTTATTATTTTCTAACCAATTGGCATCTTCACATTCTAGTTTCCACTCATCATCTTTTGCGCTGAGCGTCAGCTCAGGAAGAGGATCATCATTACGTTGGCTATTGACAACAATCGCTAAACGCAACACGCGGATGAGGCCAATAATGTGCTTTTTCTTAAACAAGGTGAAATCATTCATTTCTTGCAGTTTGAGGGATTTGCGTTGAAAGCGCGCTAAGGTCGATAGCACTTGCTGTTGCTCGCTGTTAAAACCGGGCATGTTGGTGTGACGCAGAATATAAGCAGAGTGTCGGTGAAAGCCTTGTAAGTTAATGCTCAATCCCACCTCATGCAATAACGCTCCCCATTCCAAAAGATCAAACAGTTCGCTACCTTTTTTCAATCCTAGCTCTGGGGTCACATTCTGTAGAAACTCTTTTGCATGGCCTTTGACTTTAGCGGCATGCTCTAAGTCGACTAGATGCTTCATCGCGAGGTTTTCAGTGGTGCGTAAACGGATATCGGAATACTTGAACCGATCTTCCATCTCATAAAGCAAACCTTCTCGTAATGCACCATCAGAAAAATGCATCTCTTTCACACGCAGCGATTTTAAAACCGCGCTTAAAATGGCAACTCCCGCAGCAAAAACGGGTTTTCTATCGTCAGTCAACGCGCTGAGTTCGATCTCATCAATACTTTGCCATTCACAGAGTTTTTCGATGAGTTTATTGACTCGCTCAAGCGTGATGATGCCATCATCAAAGCCCAAATCAATCAGTACTTCGTGAATGGCTTTGATGGTTCCTGACGAGCCGAAGGCGACTTCCCACCCTTTTTTGCGATATTTCGCCGCAATAGATTCGATTTTTTGCTCGGCGGCTAATATCGCATGAGCGAAGTTTCTGCTTGAAAGCCTACCATCAGCGAAGTAACGGTCGGTATAGCTGACGCATCCCATTTGCTTGCTGTTGATTAGGTCTGGATCAAACCCTTGGCCAATCACCATCTCGGTACTGCCGCCACCGATATCCACCACTAACATAGACGCTGCTTGAGGTTGAGTATGTGCCACGCCTAAATAAATTAAGCGTGCTTCCTCAGCTCCGGGAATGATTTCAATAGGGAAAGGCAGTACCTGTTTGGCTCGTTGCAAGAATGTATGAGCATTATTGGCTTGACGCAGCGTATGCGTGGCCGCGATGCGCACGTTTTCAGGTTCGAAACCTTGCAACCGCTCGGCAAACATCGCTAAGCATTCAAGTCCTCGCTCTATGGCATCGGCATCCAAATTTTTTTGTTCATCTAACCCAGCCGCCAAGCGTACACGTTGCTTATGGCGGCTCACCAGTTGCAGATCTTGATCGACGACTTTGGCCACCACCATATGAAAGCTGTTAGAGCCTAAATCGATGGCTGCAATATCGCGAATAGTATTAGTTGGGTTGATTGTCATGTAAGGGTTCTTTGCTCTTTCTGGTCTGTCTTTCTACATTCTTAAGATAGTCGTAGATGGCAAATTGTGAACGCACTTTTTTACGGTTACCACGTTCTACATAATTATTGCTCATCTCTTTGTCTATCCAGCGCGCTTTCACTGTATCGGTAAATTGTAAATTAATAATGTCAATCATACGCTGTTTCAAACGTGGGTCACGAATTGGTGTCGTTACTTCGATACGATGATCGATATTGCGCGTCATCCAGTCGGCAGAGGAGATATACACCAGCGGGTTGCCATCATTGTGCGTAATAATGACACGGGGGTGTTCCAAAAAGCGATCAACGATGCTGATGATTTTGATATTGTCACTCACACCCTCAATTCCCGGAACTAGCGAACACATGCCCCGGACGATCATCTTAATTTGTACGCCCGCGCTGCTTGCGCCATACAGTTTATTGATCAACCCTTTATCCACTAAGTTATTTAACTTTAAAGTGATTGCGGCTTTTTTACCAAGTTTCACATTGGCGATTTCACTGTCGATTAATCGATAAAGCTGAATACGAGAGTTTCTTGGCGACACAATGAGATGGCTAAATTTAACTGGGCGGTAAGGGTTTTCAATATAGCCAAACACGTTTCGTACTTCGGTAGCAATTTCATTGTCGGCGGTCAGGAGTGAAAAGTCCGTATAGATACGGGCGGTTTTTTCATGGAAGTTGCCTGTGCCTATGTGTGCGTAGCGAACGATGTTGTCCTGTTCTTTGCGGCTAATGAGCAGCAATTTAGAGTGAATTTTTAATCCGGGAGCCCCGAAAATTACTTGGACCCCCGCTTCGGTCAAAATACGTGACCATTCAATGTTGGCTTCTTCATCAAACCGTGCTTGTAACTCAACCACTACCACCACTCGTTTGCCATTGTGTACTGCATCGACGAGCGAGTTCATTAAGCGAGAATCTTTGGCAACTCGATAAATATTGATTTTGATGCTGATCACTTTGGGATCAAACGACGCTTGTCTTACCAACTCGGTAATGTGTTCAAATGAGTGGTAAGGGTAGTGAAGTAGAATATCCTGAGCGCGAATCGCATCAAATGCATTGGCAAAACCTTCAAAGTCAGCACATTGCATCGGTGGTAGCGGCTTGTTTTCTAAATAGTCACGCCCCACGTTTGGGAACCCAATAAAATCTTTAAAGTTATGGTAACGACCACCAGGAAGAAGGCTATCATAGTGCGATATTTTGAGTTTTTCGCACAAAAATTTAAGCATTTTTGTCGGCATTTCTCGTTCATAAACAAAGCGTACGGGCATAGCACTTAAGCGTTGATTCAACCCTTCTGACATCTGTTCTAACAAACTGTATTCGACTTCCCGTCGCAAGTCATATTCCGCATCACGTGTCATTTTCATCGCGTACCCCGTGAGCTCTTCATAGTCAAAAAATCCGCGGAAAATCTCATCGAGGCAGTGGCGAATGATGTTGTCCAATAAGATGATGGTTTTGCGGCGTTTGCCCTTTTGCTCCGGCACCATGACAAAGCGCGGTAGGTGGTCTGTCGGGATTTCAATCAGCGCATATTGGCTGCGGTCATTGTGTTTGAGATCAACGGCAATATAGGCGTATTCATCTTTCAAAAATTGCATGACATCAATGTCGTCAGTCATGAGTAGCGGTGTAATATGCGGGCGCACTTCTTTATGGAAATACTTAGTGATCCATTTTTTCTGAGTCTCATCCAACTGCGTTTCATTAACCAAGAAGATACGGCGACGTGCCATTTCTAAAATAAGCTCATTATAGAGATTGTCGAAATCTTGGTTGAGTTTGAACGCCTTACTTTGCATTCGTGTCAGCAAATGCTTGGTAGTATCGTTACCACCACGTTCTCGGTTGATCAAAATTTGCCGTTTTACATCGGAAAAGCGAACTTTATAGAACTCATCCAGATTGTTAGAAAAAATACCTAAAAACCGTATTCTCTCGATTAAAGGCACGGTTTTATCTGCGGCTTCTTGCAATACGCGTTCATTAAACGAAAGCCAGCTCAATTCCTTGTCGATATACAACTTGTCCGTACTCATTCATGTTACCTTTTAACTCAATTGACGTTTTTTACTGACTCACCCTCTGTGTGCTGATTGTGCGATTCTGCACAGCAATCAATTCGGGTATTGATGATTATGCAAACTATGCCTTTTATGTGACATTTTTATTTCAAGCAGGCAAGTTGAGTATAGTTGTTTTATTTTCAGTCGTTTATTGCGAGTTGTAATATACTTGTCACGAAAATTACATATTATACGCAGACAGGAAAAAGGGTAGAGAGAGCAATGGCACCAAGTGAATTTTCATTGAAGGAACGTGACAGAAAACGGTTGATAAAAGACCGTTTGGTTCGCCTTGCAGTGAGTTTTGGTGGCGTGAGTGTACTTGGCGCTTTAGTGCTGATTTTTGTCTATCTTGCGATGGTTGTTTTCCCTCTTTTTGGTAGCGCAAAAATTGAAAGGAACGTGGCGCAAGTGAGTATAACCACTTCCAATCCTCAATTTTTGGCCATAGATGAATACGGCGAGAATGCCTTTGTTGTTGACCTTGACGGCAGCATGAACTTTTGGCCCTTGGACGGCAAAACGGAACACGCATTGTGGTCGGATAGTCTCCCTATTCGCGTTGATCTTTTTAGCCAAGCTACCCCGCTGGATGGGTGGTTTGCCGCTAGCAATGCGGCGGGAGAGGTCTTTATTGCTCGCCCTAAATTCAGTTATCTGCATAGCGTGGAAGGTCGCCAGTTTTCTCCTTATCTTGAGCGCGTCAGTTTACCTTCTACATTTCGGCTGACTCATAAAACGCAAACGTTACGCCAGTTTGCCTTCGCCGTTACTGATGAGGCACTTTTCTTTGCTTCTTATCTCGATAATGATGAGGTGATAGTACAAACCTTAACGAGTGATAACGTTGAGCCAATTCAGCGCTTTGTGTTTCAAGGCTCATTTCCTTCTTTGGACCAATTGCTTTTTACGCCAGATGGTAAAACGCTTTACCTTCGCTCTGGGTCCGAATTGGTTGTTGCCGTTAAGAGTCGTCAAGGTTATTTCGTGCGAGAAGTGGTTGATTTAAGCCAAGGTAATTCCGATCGAGCCGTGACACAAATCAACTTATTGTCCGGTGCTTATTCGCTACTGGTGACTCACCGTAACGGCTTAGTGTCACAATGGTTTGATGTGCTGCAAAATGAAGAACGTCAACTGACTCAGATTCGTAAGTTTAAATTAGCGCCGCAGGTGACGCTGTTACTGCCGGATACTTATCGCAAAGGTTTTTACAGTTTCTACCCTAATGGCACAATCCAAAGTCACTATACGACCAGTGAAAAACTGGTGTTGTTTGAGAGGATGTACAACAAAGCCCCTCAATTGGCCGCCATGTCCAATAATGAGCTTTATCTCGCTACGTTAAGCGAGCAGAAGATCAGCGTGGCAAAAGTGGATAATGATTATCCTGAAATATCACTCTCATCATTGTGGCAAAAAGTGTGGTACGAAAGTTATCCAGAGCCTCAATATGTGTGGCAATCGACGTCAGCGAACGATGAATTTGAGCCTAAGTTTAGCCTAGTACCGATAGCCTTTGGCACTCTTAAGGCCGCAGCATACGCAATGTTATTTGCAATACCGATTGCGGTGTTTGGCGCGATTTACACGGCTTATTTTATGTCACCGAGAATGCGCCGAGTGGTGAAGCCGTCGATTGAATTGATGGAAGCGTTACCAACCGTCATTATTGGTTTTTTAGCGGGGTTGTGGTTTGCACCATTAATTGAAAGCCATCTCGCGGCGGTCGGAGCGCTGCTGCTATTTTTACCCATTGTGATGTTACTCGTTGGGCTAGGTTGGCACCTGTTACCGAGAGCATGGGTGCGAAATTTTTCAAATGGGTGGCACGCATTGATACTAATCCCCGTATTAGTCGTTAGTGCAGTGGTTATCTTTTCGTATAGCAGCCAAATTGAAGTTTGGCTATTTGATGGCGATATTCAGATTTATCTCGCGCAAAACGGCATCGATTTTGATCAGCGTAATGCGCTGGTGGTTGGTTTTGCGATGGGCTTTGCCGTCATTCCAACCATTTTCACTATTGCGGAAGATGCGATCTTTTCCGTACCTAAACATCTTTCTGATGGGTCATTAGCATTAGGCGCAACACCTTGGCAGACATTAACCAAAGTCGTGTTGTTAACGGCAAGTCCTGGCATATTCTCGGCGATCATGATGGGGTTGGGGCGAGCCGTCGGAGAAACAATGATCGTTCTTATGGCGACGGGTAATACACCCATTTTAGATTGGAATATTTTAGAAGGGATGCGCACCTTATCGGCAACGATTGCGGTTGAGTTACCAGAGTCGGAAGTGGGAAACTCCCATTACCGGTTGCTTTTTTTAGCGGCACTATTGCTACTCATGTTCACCTTTTGTGTGAACTCGATTGCTGAATGGGTCAGACAAAGGTTGCGTGCCAAATATCGCGCTTTGTAATCAATTGGGAAAAATCATCACAAATGTTTAAGTGGTTTCAATCAGGTTCACCTTGGATATGGTTAACAGGCGGTGCTGTCAGCATCAGCCTGATTTCGGTATTGGGCTTGCTCCTGTTTATTGGTTGGAAAGGATTAACCTATTTTTGGCCGACGCCACTTTATCAATGGCAAACTCAAGAGGGGCAAGCACTGGTTGGTCAGCTCTACTCTGAGGAAAATGTGCCATTAACACACTTAAGAGCGTTAGATATTACATGGCCCAAAGCCATACTGGATGCTGGGGAAGTGAAGCGGCTCAGTATCAAAGTCGCTAACCGAGAGCGAAATCATGCGGACTTTGTCTCGATACTGGATGTTAAACTGTCGGATAAACAAATGCCTAGCGGGTGGGCGGTAATAGAACGTAAGAGTAACGGACAGTTTTATGGCAAGCCGATTGTTTATGTGCAAACCGATGGAAGCGAGAGTTCGGATGTTCAGACCATGCTCGCTGCAGGAATGCAGGATGTCGCGTTATTGAGAGAGCAAATTGACGATGTGATTGACCAAGAGATCCGAGTCATTGGCTTTGCCGCCGAAAAATTACGTTTAGAGAAGCGTCGTAAAGAACTTAATGGAAAGCTAGAACGAACCTATTTAGAGCACTATTTTCATAAAAAGCAGGATTTGGATAGCCAATTAGCTATTGCCGAACAAAAGTTAGATGCGCTGCGCCAGCAAATGAATGGGCCGTCGTTGATTGTTGAAGAGATGAGTGGGCAACGAGTGGCGATTCCACTTAGCCAAATTCTCGATATTTGGTATCCCAATGATATGACTTTGGGGCAAAAATTGGTCCAGTGGGGAAAGCAGGTGTGGCTCTTCCTATCAGAAGATCCCCGAGAATCGAACTCTGAAGGCGGCGTATTTCCAGCCATCTTTGGTACAGTGCTGTTGGTGTTGTTGATGTCGATTATTGTCATGCCACTTGGTGTTGTAGCGGCTATTTATCTGCACGAATACGCAAAAGAGAATCTGTTTACTCGTATCATTCGAGTTGCAGTTATCAACCTTGCTGGTGTGCCATCGATTGTTTATGGGGTGTTTGGGCTTGGTTTTTTTGTTTACACCATAGGCTCATCGATTGATACGCTACTCTATAGCGAAAGGTTACCGGCCCCCACTTTTGGCACGCCTGGCTTACTGTGGTCGGCGCTCACATTAGCGGTGTTAACTCTACCCGTAGTGATTGTGACGACGGAAGAAGGGTTAACACGGATTCCCAGCGCAGTACGCCATGGCTCGTTAGCATTGGGCGCTACTCATTTTGAGACGATTTGGCGCATAGTATTGCCGATGGCAAGCCCTGCGATCATTACTGGGCTTATTCTCGCCATTGCGCGAGCCGCGGGTGAGGTTGCCCCTTTGATGCTGGTGGGTGTGGTCAAACTGGCGTCAAGTTTGCCTGTGGATGGCGAATTTCCCTTTGTACATCTTGAGCGAAAATTCATGCACTTAGGTTTTCATATTTACGATGTTGGTTTCCAAACGACCAACATCGAAGCGGCTAGGCCACTGGTGTACGCCACTTCATTTTTATTGGTGACAGTGATTGTGGCACTGAATTTAACGGCCATCAGTATCCGCAATAACTTGCGTGAGAAATATCGAACGTTAGGGCAAGATTAATTATGTTTTCCATCAATCAAACTTTGGGTTATCACGCCCCGTTAGATGTCAATAATCTGAGCGATCAACAAACGGCGATTGCGATTGAAGATCTGAATCTGTTCTATAAACAGACTTGTGCGCTGAGCCATATCTCAATGCGTATTCCCAAAGGACAAGTAACGGCGTTTATCGGCCCTTCCGGTTGTGGTAAGTCAACCTTACTGCGCTGTATTAACCGGATGAACGATCTGGTCGAAGGGTGTCGAGTTGAAGGTGAAGTCAAACTTCATGGTAGAAACGTCTATCACCCAGATGTGGATGTTGCCACGTTGCGCCGCCGAGTGGGGATGGTATTCCAACGACCCAACCCATTTCCGAAATCCATTTATGAAAACGTGGTGTATGGGCTTCGTCTACAAGGAATTAAAAATAGCCGTACTTTAGATGACTCCGTTGAGCGAGCTTTAAGAGCCGCTGCGTTATGGGATGAAGTGAAGCATCGCTTACATGAAAATGCATTTGGCCTTTCGGGTGGGCAGCAGCAACGCTTAGTGATCGCCAGAGCGATTGCTATTGAGCCAGAGGTGCTGTTGCTTGATGAGCCAACGTCCGCGTTAGATCCTATTTCTACTTTGACCATCGAAGAGTTGATTAACGATCTAAAAACCAAATACACAGTGGTGATTGTGACGCATAACATGCAACAAGCGGCAAGAGTGAGCGATCATACGGCTTTTATCCATATGGGAAAATTGATTGAGTATGCGGATACTGACTCTATTTTCACCTCCCCATTGAAAAAACAGACGGAAGACTATATTACTGGTCGATATGGTTAATACTTTCGTCAATAGCGATATTCAAAAGGAACGATGATGCATCTAGGTCGCCACATTTCAGGACAGTTCAATGTTGAACTTGAATCGATTCGCACTCATGTATTGACGATGGGCGGGCTGGTAGAGCAACAACTCTCTTTTGCGATGCAAGCATTGCATAAAGATGATGCCGATCTGGCCAGAAAAGTCGTTCGGGATGATCACAAAGTGAATGCGATGGAAGTTTCTATTGATGAGGCTTGCACGCGTATTATCGCTAAGCGACAACCGACAGCCAAGGATCTACGCTTGATCATGGCGATCATCAAAACCATTACCGACCTTGAACGAATTGGTGATGTTGCCACCAAAATTGCCTACGTCACTATCGAAAGCCCTTCACCTAAAGAGAGCAAATTTCGAGTTTCTCTTGAACCTTTATGCCGACAAGCCATTGCAATGTTGCACCAAGTGCTAGACGCTTTTGCGCGGATGGATCTTGAATCTGCTGCTGAAGTGTACCGCTTGGATGACAAGCTGGATGCCGAATACGAAGCCGTGATACGCCAACTGATGACCTATATGATGGAAGACCCTAAAAATATTCCACATATATTACAAGTCATGTGGTCTGCACGAGCCATCGAACGCGTGGGCGATCGCTGCCAGAATATCTGCGAATACATCATCTATTTTGTCAAAGGTAAGGATGTGCGCCACTTAGGTAAACAATCGATTGATGACATCCTCAAATAGCCTTTTAGATAAAGTAAGGTGAAGGAAAGTTATTCACCTTACATCAAGACATAACGGTCGCCGAAGTTAAGAAAGCTGGCGCAATACCTCTTGGATTTTAGCCGGATCGGTAATTGGGATGAGGGTGTCATCGACAGACTCTTGGCCCATTTTCACCGCATTGGCGATCATATCCATGCTACTTGCACGCGTGGTTTTGCCGGACAAATGCACTTCAGTGATGCCCGTTTTACGGATAATGTCAGTCACGTTTGATGCGTTTAAGCCAGCCCCAGCCATAATAGATAATCGACCATTCGCCAGTTTCACCATGTGTGCAATTACGGCTCGTCCTGCATAGGCATCTGGCGCTAACCCTGAAGTAAGTACACGCTCACACCCTAATTTTGCAATGTCTTCAATCGCTTGTTCATAGCTGTGGCATTGATCAATCGCACGGTGGAAAGTGGTACCCAACCCTTGCGCGGCTTGCATCATCAGTAAGCTTGCTTCAAGGTTGATGGTGCGATTCGGATTCAAAATACCAAAGACGATGCCGTCTAGTCCCGCCTGTTTTGCCATCTCGATATCGATCAACATCGAATCGAGATCATCCTGATCATAAAGAAAGTCGCCTTGACGCGGACGAATCATCGCGTAAACAGGAACGCTCGATATTTGTGCGGCCTTTTTCATTAAACCAAAGCTGGGCGTCAGTCCACCTAATGCGAGCGACGAACACAATTCAATGCGAGTAGCCCCGCCTTTAATGGCGTTGTGTAGCGATTCAATATTATCAATACACACTTCAACTTGAATATTCATAGCAAAATCCTGCTGGAAAAATTTGGTTAATGTTAGCAAGTTAGAGTAGTGACGTCTGTGTGATTGAGGTAAGAAATAGGGGTAAAGTTTACCAACCAATGCTGCCTCATTTTCGCTAAATGAATGCCAACGAAAAAGCCCAAAGCGTTAGCTTTGGGCTTGGATAAGGACTTTACTTCTTAACTGATTGGCGATGCGTTTTACGCTTTATTATATGTCCAACCATTGACCCGAGTTGAGCGCGGGCTAAGGAGAATTATTTCTTGCCTAGGTCGTCTGAGTGCTCAGCTAGGAATGCTGCAACACCTTTTGGAGATGCATCCATACCGGCTTTGCCTTCTTCCCACTGTGCTGGGCACACTTCACCATTCTTTTGGTGGAAGTTAAGCGCATCAACCATACGTAGCATTTCGTCGATGTTACGGCCTAGTGGTAGGTCGTTCACAACTTGGTGACGTACAAGACCATCTTCGTCGATGAGGAAAGAACCACGGAAAGCAACGCCTGCTTCTGGGTGCTCGACATCGTACGCTTTACAGATTTCGTGCTTCACGTCAGCGATTAGCGGGTATTTTACTTGGCCAATGCCACCGTTTTCGATAGCGGTATTACGCCATGCGTTGTGAGAGAATTGAGAATCGATAGATACACCGATTACTTCAACGCCTTTCGCTTGGAAATCTTCGAAGCGTTTGTCAAAAGCGATAAGCTCTGATGGGCAAACGAAAGTGAAGTCTAGTGGGTAGAAGAAAACAACCGCTTTCTTACCTTTAGTAAATTCTGCGAAGTTGAAGCTATCAACGATTTCACCGTTACCAAGAACAGCTGCTGCAGTAAAATCAGGGGCTTTACGACCAACTAGTACCATTTTTTTGCTCCTAAGAATAAGGTTTAGTTCCAAACCAGTGATGAGCACTGGTCCAGTCCGTTTTTGAACGAGACAAACTATAGTACAGATTGTAGGATAGTAAAAAGCGAAATAAATAGATTAGTCTCATCGAAAAAAGCGATGAGCTCTAATGACGGAATCAGAAACGGTACTCAAACAAGATAGTAGTAGAACGATGAATAAATGGCCCAGTTTGAAGCAGTTGCACTATTTAGTAACACTCTACGAAACACGGCACTTTAGTGATGCCGCTGAACGTTGTTTTGTTAGTCAATCTACCCTAAGTAAAGGGATCCAAAATTTAGAGGAATTAATAGGCTGCCCGCTTTATGAAAAGGATAAGAAAGCTCCGTTAGTGTTTACTCAAGCGGGAGAGCTGGTTGTTAGCCAAGGAAGAGAGTTACTTGCCAAAGGACAAGATTTAGTGGAACTCGGCAAGGTTTGCCAAGGCGATGAGATGCAAGGTCAGCTTAAGCTGGGTTGTATTCCAACCATTGCTCCATTTTTACTGTGTGATTTAGTGCAAGAAGTGAATGTCCGCTTTCCGAAGTTGAACTTATTATTACGAGAAGATACGACGACGAACCTTTTGGCTGCACTGCGTCATGGAGAGCTTGATGTGTTGATTTTGGCTTTGCCTGTCGATATCGGCAAAATGGAGAGCCGAGTCGTGGGGATTGATCCATTCAAAATGGTGATCAGCCGTCATCAAATGGATAGCATCCGTGTGCCAATCAAGTATGCTGACCTGCCTGATGAATCGGTGTTTTTGCTCGAAAATGTGCATTGTTTAACGGATCATGCTGTGTCGGCTTGCAAGTTAACCGCCAAAGAGAAAATTAATCCATTTACCGCAACCAGTTTACATACCTTAGTGCAGATGGTCGCCAATGGTTTAGGGACGACTTTCATTCCACAAATGGCAATCAATCATGGCTTAGTTGAAAACCAAAATTTAGTGGTCATCGAGCCTCCTGGTCAGCAAGCGTATCGAGAGATTGGTTTAGTTTGGCGGCCAAGTTCATCGCGAACTCACACTTTTAAGCAGTTAGCGGATGTGGTTTCTGGTTTACTTTAGCGATTAGTCTTACTCTTTCCTTTGCCTAAAAAATCAAAAAGTCACTTTTAATGTGGCTTTTTTCAGTTTTTTATTCTGTTAGTGTTTTTAAACTTGTAAAATTTTACAAACAATTCTTGATGAAGTTTTCATAAAATCAAAAATCTTTACAGCCACAATTTTACACATCCTATTTTCTCTTGCGTTTAAAAAGAAGCCATCTGTCTCGCTCGGTTAGTCGTAAATTCAAGCCTTACTGCGTCTCACATCATTTCGAACGTCTGTTTAAAACTAAAATCTGCCTTTTTAATTTTGTAATTAAATAACGTAATAACTTTCATATTTAACAAGGAAATCAAACATAGGTTTGAAACGGGATAAAACTTTGTTTTTAACCTTTCATTAACTTTGTCTCTTTTGCTGAATGATGAGTTGATGTAAGGTTTAATAAGGTTTTGTAAGACTTATGTCTAGCTTGGTTAGGCTTGAAATATTGGATTGACTGAGAGAAAGTGTCGGTAGAGATAAGTCAGTGGATAGCAAAAAATGAGCATTTGAATTTGTGGTTTTTAAATTACAAATGTAGTTGGAATGGTTTTAAGGAAGAGCGTTATGTTTGCACAGACCCCAGAAACAGAGTTAGCACTCAGCAAAGAACACCACGAAGCCAAGCTTGAGGTTGTTGGTGCCGTTGGCCCACATCACCAAGCTATTTTCCCTTCAGAAGCCCAAATCTTCTTGTCCACTCTGTGTGCTAAATTTGCAAGCCGTGTTGATTCGCTGCTGGATGCACGAGAAGAGCGACAAACACGTATTGATAACGGAGAACTGCCGGATTTTCTCAAGGATACGCAAGATATTCGCGAAGGAAGCTGGAAAATTCTCGGTATCCCACACGATTTACAAGATCGTCGAGTGGAGATTACGGGGCCAACCGACCGAAAAATGGTGATCAATGCATTGAATGCTAACGTCAAAGTGTTCATGGCGGATTTTGAGGATTCGATGTCACCAGCATGGGATAAAGTGCTGGATGGGCAAGTCAATTTGCGTGATGCCATTGAAGGAACCATTAGCTATACCAATCCTGACAATGGTAAGTGCTACCAGCTTAAAGATAACCCAGCGGTGCTCATTTGTCGGGTACGCGGTCTGCACCTTAAAGAAAAGCATGTTAAATATGCAGGGCAAAGTATTCCGGGTTCGCTGTTTGATTTTGCACTCTACTTTTACAACAACTATAAATCATTGCTTAAAAAAGGCAGTGGCCCTTATTTTTATCTTCCAAAACTTCAGGCCTATCAAGAAGCAAAGTGGTGGAGTGACGTTTTCCATTTTACCGAAGAGTATTTTGGGTTAGAAACTGGCACCATTAAAGCCACCGTATTGATTGAAACCTTACCCGCCGTGTTCGAGATGGACGAAATATTGTTCTCGCTTAAAGAACACATTGTCGGCTTAAATTGTGGCCGCTGGGATTACATTTTCAGTTATATCAAGACATTGAAAAATTATCCGGATCGGGTGCTACCAGATCGCCAAGTTGTCACAATGGAAAAGCCGTTTCTTAACGCTTATTCACGCTTGCTGATCTATACCTGTCATAAGCGTGGCGCATTTGCGATGGGCGGTATGGCCGCGTTCATTCCAGCTAAAGATCCCCAAGAAAATCAGTTGGTTCTCGATAAAATTCATCACGATAAATTACTTGAAGCCAATAATGGTCATGACGGTACTTGGGTTGCCCATCCCGGTTTAGCGGATACGGCAAAAGCGGTCTTTGACCAAGTACTGGGCGAGCGTTGTAACCAATTAGATGTTACGCGTCTGTCTGATGCGCCGATTCATGCCAATGAGCTGTTGACCCCATGTGAAGGGGAACGTACCGAGCAGGGCATGCGTCATAATATTCGAGTTGCACTTCAGTACATCGAAGCATGGATCTCCGGCAATGGCTGTGTCCCCATTTATGGTTTGATGGAAGATGCGGCGACCGCAGAGATTTCTCGAGCGTCAATATGGCAATGGATCAAGCATGGAAAAGCCTTGGATAATGGTCAGATTGTTACCAAAGCGCTTTTTGAGCAGTATCTTGCGCAAGAAATTGAAGTCGTGAAACAGGAAATCGGCACGCAGCGATTTGCACAAGGACGATTTAGCGAAGCGGCACAATTGATGGCTCGCTTAACTACCAGCGATGAGCTGACTCATTTTCTCACCGTTCCGGGTTATGACTACCTAGATTGATGAGATTTAAAACCAATAACTAATAACCAATTACTGACAACCAATAACGTGAAGCTGTTTTCAAAAGCAGAATAGGTCGTACTGCTGAGAAAAGGATGACAGTGCGCTTGCGCATCAAAATAAGAGGGATAGACCATGACATTAACTCGCCGCCAACAAATCGAAGCTCTAGAAAAAGATTGGGCAACCAACCCACGCTGGAAAAATGTAAAGCGTACTTATACTGCTGCTGAAGTGGTTGACCTGCGCGGTTCAATCACTCCAGCCAACACCTTGGCCCAACGTGGCGCTGATAAATTGTGGTCACTGGTTAACGGCAGTGCCAAAAAAGGTTATGTGAACTGTTTGGGTGCATTGACAGGTGGTCAAGCGGTACAACAAGCCAAAGCGGGAATTGAGGCGATTTATCTCTCCGGCTGGCAAGTAGCGGCAGACAACAACACCGCTTCCACCATGTACCCAGACCAATCGCTCTATCCAGTCGATTCTGTTCCATCGGTGGTCAAGCGCATCAACAACTCGTTTCGTCGTGCCGATCAAATTCAGTGGGCGGCCGGAAAATCACCGGAAGATGAAGGTGGTATTGATTACTTCTTACCGATTGTTGCTGATGCTGAAGCCGGTTTTGGTGGCGTACTCAATGCTTACGAGTTGATGAAGTCGATGATTGAAGCAGGGGCGGCCGGTGTGCACTTTGAAGATCAGTTGGCGTCAGTAAAAAAATGCGGACACATGGGCGGCAAGGTTCTGGTTCCGACTCAAGAAGCGGTTCAAAAATTGATTGCGGCACGTTTGGCCGCTGACGTATCAGGGACAACCACTTTGGTCATTGCTCGTACTGATGCAAACGCGGCGGATCTACTGACCTCGGATTGCGACGCATACGATCGTGATTTTATCCAAGGTGAGCGTACTCAAGAAGGTTTCTATCGCGTGAATGCTGGGATTGAGCAAGCGATTTCACGCGGCCTCGCTTACGCGCCGTATGCTGACCTCGTGTGGTGTGAAACCGCTAAGCCTGATTTGGATGAAGCCCGCCAATTTGCCGAAGCAATTCTAGCGCAATACCCAGATCAACTGCTGGCTTATAACTGTTCTCCCTCTTTCAACTGGGAGAAAAACTTGGATGCAGACACCATTGCTCGTTTCCAGCAAGAGTTGTCGGACATGGGGTACAAATATCAATTCATCACCTTAGCGGGCATTCATAACATGTGGTACAACATGTTTGAGTTAGCACATGCTTACGCGCAAGGCGAAGGTATGCGTCATTACGTTGAGAAAGTTCAGCGTCCAGAGTTTGAAGCAGCATCAAGAGGTTATACCTTTGTTGCACACCAACAAGAGGTGGGAACGGGTTACTTTGACCGGATGACCAATACCATCCAAGGTGGCAGCTCTTCCGTGACCGCGTTAACGGGCTCTACCGAAGAAGACCAATTTTAATTAGCTATACTTCCCAATCATTATCTGTGTAACACCTTTGAGCGGCGTAAGCCGCTCTTTTTTATGTGAGGCACTTATATTAGGGAGTGAGCGTTATTCAATATCGACTTCGTCCGGTTCACTCTCTTCTTGTAGCTCAAGTAAGGTAACAGCTACCCCAATAAAGTCCGTGTCAGTAATAATGCCCACTAGTTGGCCTTTATCTACAACGGGTAAGCAGCCTACTTTATGTTTTTGCATGTAGATAGCACTCTCTCTTAACCCCGCTCGCGGGTCAACCGTCATGATTTCAGTATGCATCACCTCATATAACGGCGTTGTCAGTGTATATGATTGATCTTCAGGGATGTTTTTTAAGCTCGACTCTTGCGCGGCAAGAATATCTCGATGAGTAATGATACCGAGCAGTTTTTTGTGTGGATCGACGATAGGGATGTGGCGAATATCCAACGCTTCCATAGTGTGCTTAGCATCGGCTAACGTGTGTGTACGCAACAGGGTATGGGGGTTGCGAGTCATCATGTCTTCTATTTTGATCATAACGAGCTCCTTTTTATTATTGACCTGATTCAACTATAGTTTTTTCTGCGCAAAATATCTGAGAGCTCCCGCTATTTTTACTTTGATTGATGCGTAAAGATTGAGTGCCATTTTCATGTTTAATTACATTAAATTTAGAACTGGGTCTGACGAGCGAAGCAGTTTGCGTATATACTACGGCGCTTAAAAAAATTACGTCATCCACTCAAAACGAACAAGATAAGAACTATGCAAGTTTCAGACTTTCACTTTGAACTTCCCGATGAGCTGATTGCTCGTTACCCAACGGCTGAACGTACGGCGAGTCGCTTACTGCAATTAGACGGTAACAGCGGTGAACTGGCGGATGGCTCATTTAAAGACGTTCTTGACCGAGTTCAGCCCGGCGATTTATTGGTTTTTAACAATACACGTGTCATCCCGGCTCGCATGTTTGGGCGCAAAGCTTCAGGCGGCAAACTGGAAGTATTGGTCGAACGAATGTTGGATGAACAGACGATTTTAGCTCATGTTCGCTCATCTAAGCCGCCAAAACCGGGCAGTGAGTTGTATTTAGGTGAGCATGACGAATATCATGCACATATGGTGGCTCGCCATGACGCGCTGTTCGAGATTCGTTTTACAGCGTCAAAGACGGTACTGGAGATCTTAAACGAGATTGGCCATATGCCGTTGCCGCCTTACATTGACCGCCCTGATGAAGATGCTGATAAAGAGCGTTATCAAACCGTATACAACCAAAAACCGGGAGCTGTCGCTGCACCGACCGCCGGTTTGCATTTCGATGAGGCTCTGCTTGAGCAAATCAAAGCGAAAGGCGTCGAATTTGCTTACGTAACCTTGCATGTTGGCGCTGGAACCTTCCAGCCAGTACGAGTCGACAATATTCACGATCACCATATGCATGCAGAATATGTTGAAGTGCCACAAGAGGTAGTCGATGCCGTCAACGCGACGAAAGCGCGTGGTGGCCGAGTGATCGCTGTTGGAACTACGTCGGTGCGCTCACTGGAAAGTGCCGCGCAAGATGCGCTTAAAAAGGGCACTGAGCTGGTTCCTTTTTTCGGTGACACTGAAATTTTCATCTTCCCTGGTTATGAGTATCAGTTGGTGGATTGCTTAATCACTAACTTCCACTTACCAGAGTCGACACTGATTATGCTCGTCAGCGCTTTTGCTGGTTATGAGCATACTATGGCCGCGTACGCGCATGCCGTGAAACATCAATATCGTTTCTTTAGTTATGGTGATGCGATGTTTATCACCAAGAACACCAATTAACGAGTGCTAGCATTACGCTAGGAGAAGAAGCTCCGCTTCGTTTTTCGCTAGGAATTGGCGACCGCTCTAGAGGGGTGCTTGCACCTAATCATGATACGTCAGACTGTTTCTCTGACATTGGAGGCTTCGTGAAGTTAACATACGAACTTAAAAAGAAAAACGGAAATGCTCGCCGTGGGCAATTAACCTTTGAACGTGGCACTGTGCAAACACCGGCATTCATGCCTGTAGGTACTTACGGCACAGTAAAGGGCATGACACCGGAAGAAGTAAAAGAGACGGGCGCAGAAATTTTGCTCGGTAATACTTTTCACCTGTGGCTGCGCCCTGGCCAAGAAGTGATGAAAATGCACGGCGACTTGCATGATTTTATGAATTGGCAAGGCCCGATCCTCACCGATTCAGGTGGTTTCCAAGTGTTTAGCTTGGGTGATATTCGCAAAATCACAGAAGAAGGGGTGCATTTTCGTAACCCAGTCAATGGTGACAAGATTTTCATGGACGCAGAAAAGTCGATGGAAATTCAAAAAGATCTGGGCTCTGACATTGTGATGATTTTCGATGAGTGTACGCCGTACCCTGCGACGCACGACGAAGCGAAAAAATCAATGGAGATGTCTTTACGCTGGGCGCAGCGTTCACGTGACCATTTCGACAAATTAGAGAACACCAACTCGCTATTTGGTATCGTGCAAGGCAGTGTTTACGAAGATTTGCGTGATGTTTCCGTGAAAGGCTTAACCGAGATCGGATTTGATGGCTACGCGGTTGGTGGCTTAGCGGTGGGTGAACCTAAAGAAGACATGCACCGTGTACTTGAGCACACCTGTCCACAATTGCCAGAAGACAAACCACGCTACCTGATGGGTGTCGGTAAACCTGAAGACTTAGTAGAAGGGGTACGTCGCGGTATCGATATGTTTGACTGTGTGATGCCAACGCGAAATGCACGTAATGGCCATCTATTTGTGACGGGTGGTGTGATCAAGATCCGTAATGCAGTACATAAAACCGATACAACTGCGCTGGATCCGCATTGTGACTGTTACACTTGCAAAAATTATTCGAAGTCGTATTTACACCATCTGGATCGTTGTAACGAAATTCTGGGTGCGCGTTTAAATACTATTCATAACTTACGTTATTACCAACGCCTGATGGCAAGCATTCGTTTAGCGATTGAAGAAGATCGCTTCGACGCGTTTGTTGAGGAGTTTTATGCTCGTCGCAATCGTGAAGTTCCACCAATGGGCCAATAACGGTTTTGCTGCGTTTTGCTTGATTTGTGAAGTGATAAACTTGAAATTAAGCCAACGCAGCCCAATTAGAATTACATTACACAACAATATTTTAGAGGACGTTTTCAATGAGTTTAATTTCTGTAGCACACGCAGCAGGTGAAGGTGCATCACAAGGTGGCGGTTATGAAATGCTGATCATGCTTGGTATGTTTGCGGTTATTTTCTACTTCATGATTTACCGCCCACAAGCCAAACGTGTTAAAGAGCATAAAAGTTTGATGGCCGCCATGACTAAAGGTGATGAAGTGTTAACCAGTGGCGGTTTAGTGGGTAAAATCACTAAAATCGCAGAAGACAGCGATTACATCTCTATCGAACTGAATGTGAACAATGAAATTGTGATCAAAAAAGATTTCATTACAGCGGTGCTACCAAAAGGTACGCTTAAGTCTTTATAACAGCTAAAGGATCCTTGCTGTGCTAAACCGTTATCCGTTATGGAAGTATTTGTTAGTGGTGTTCGCCATCACTCTCTCTGCTTTATATGCACTTCCAAATATTTACGGTGAAGATCCGGCAATTCAAATTACAGGGGCGCGTGGCGCCTCTGTTGATATGTCAACGCTGGATGCTGTCACCAAAGCTCTTGATAAAGAGAGCCTTTCTCATAAATCCATTGCTCTAGAGAATGGATCAATTCTTGTTCGATTTAACGATACCGATACTCAAATCAGTGCGCGTGATGTGGTGAGTGAAGCGTTAGGCAAAGATACAATTGTTGCACTTAACCTTGCTCCTTCAACGCCTTCTTGGTTGGAATCGATTGGCGCGGCACCGATGAAGCTTGGCCTTGATCTGCGTGGTGGTGTTCACTTCTTAATGGAAGTGGATATGGATGCCGCAATGGAAAAATTGATTGGCCAGCAAGAAGAAGCGTTTCGCAGCGAACTGCGTGATGACAAAATTCGCTACCGCGCCATTCGCTCAGTGGGCAACGACCGAGTGGAAGTCACTTTGCGTGACGATGAGCAATTAGAGCAAGCACAGCAAGCATTAACGTCGAAACATCCTGATATGACTTTTACTACGTCTAAGGCTGACGGTCGCTTTGCGCTGATTGCTCAATTTACTGAGCAGCGTTTGCAGGAAGTTCGAAATTACGCCGTTGAGCAGAACATCACGATTTTGCGTAACCGTGTTAACGAATTAGGGGTCGCTGAACCCTTAGTGCAGCGCCAAGGTGCCAGCCGCATTGTGGTTGAATTACCGGGGGTTCAAGATACCGCTCGTGCTAAAGAAATTCTTGGCGCAACCGCGACTCTTGAGTTTCGTGAAGTTGATGACAAGGCTGATTTAGCCGCCGCGGCTTCTGGTCGTGCTCCTGCTGGGAGTGAAATCAAATCTGATCGTAATGGTCGCCCGGTTGTCTTGAAAAAACGCGTGATTCTAGGGGGTCAAAGTATCACGGATGCCAGCTCTAGCATGGATGAATATGGTCGCCCGCAAGTGAACATTTCGTTAGATAGCGAAGGCGGAAATAAGATGTCGGCGTTCTCTAAAAAGAACATTGGCAAGCTTATGGCAACGGTATTTGCAGAGTACAAAGACAGCGGCCGTCGGACACCTGATGGCAAAGTGATTCTGGATAAGCATGAAGAAGTGATCAACCAAGCAACGATTCAGTCGGCTCTTGGGCGTAACTTCCGTATCACGGGAATTGACTCTGCTGCAGAAGCTCAAAACCTTGCACTTTTACTGCGTGCAGGTGCGTTAATTGCGCCAATCTCTATTGTTGAAGAGCGTACCATTGGTCCATCAATGGGGCAGCAAAATATCGATATGGGCATTCAAGCCTGCATCTGGGGTATGGTTGCGGTGATGCTCTTTACGCTGCTTTACTACCGTGGTTTTGGCTTGATTGCCAATATTGCATTGATGGCGAACCTTGTGCTCATTATTGGTGTGATGTCGATGATCCCAGGGGCGACAATGACCTTGCCGGGTATTGCGGGCATCGTATTGACGGTCGGTATGGCCGTGGATGCTAACGTTCTGATCTTCGAGCGTATTCGTGAAGAGCTCCGTGATGGACGAAACCCACAACAAGCTATCCACCAAGGCTATGCTAACGCGTTCAGTACCATTGCTGATGCCAACATCACTACGTTGATCACGGCAATCATTCTATTTGCTGTGGGCACTGGAGCCATCAAAGGGTTTGCCGTCACACTTTCTATCGGTATTTTAACCTCAATGTTTACCGCTATTATCGGGACTCGCTGTATTGTGAACCTGCTATATGGTGGTAAACGCATTAAAAAATTGTCGATCTAAGGCTAGGAATTACTATGTTTCAGATTCTAAAAGCAGATAAAACGATCGACTTTATGCGTTGGTCTAAATTTGCGTTTTTATTCTCTCTTTTAATGATTGGTGCGTCTATTTTCACTTTATCAACCAAGTGGTTGAACTGGGGACTGGACTTCACCGGCGGTACTTTGATTGAAGTTGGGTTTGAACACCCAGCTAATCTTGAAGATATCCGCAGTGCTTTGGAAGCGAAAGGGTTTGGCGATGCGACGGTGCAGAATTTCGGTTCCGCGCGCGAAGTGATGGTTCGTCTTCGTCCACGTGCTGACATGGTTGGCGAGACGTTAGGCAATCAAATTCTTTCTGCTATTAAAGAGGGGACAGGAAAAAGTGTCGAGATGCGCCGCATTGAGTTCGTTGGCCCGAATGTGGGCGATGAATTAGCTGAAGCCGGAGGCTTAGCGATTTTGGCTTCGCTCATCTGTATTTTGCTTTATGTCTCCGTTCGTTTTGAATGGCGGCTCGCTGCGGGCGCGGTGATGTCACTGGCACACGATGTGATCATCACGCTTGGCATCTTCTCTATCATGCAAATTGAGGTTGATTTAACGATTGTTGCCGCTTTGCTGACCGTTGTCGGTTACTCGCTCAACGATACGATTGTGGTATTTGACCGTATCCGTGAAAACTTCCGTAAATTGCGTAAAGGTGATTCAGCCGAGATCATGAACAGCTCAATTACCCAAACCTTGAGCCGGACTTTGATTACATCGGGAACCACCTTGCTGGTGGTGATCGCACTCTTTGTGCAAGGTGGGGCGAACATACATGGTTTTGCCACCGCTTTACTGCTCGGTATCACCGTGGGTACTTATTCATCTATCTATGTCGCATCAGCGTTGGCATTGAAATTAGGAATTACCCGTGAGCACCTACTTCCACCTCAAGTGGAAAAAGAGGGTGCGGAGTTCGACGAACTTCCTTAGCAGCCTGAAAGTTTCTTAAATAGCCAAAGCCGCAGAATATTCTGCGGCTTTTTTCTACCCTATCCCACCGCGGTCACTCTAAGTAGCAAAGTATAAAACGAAACTAAAAAAGCCTCGTATATTGCTATACGAGGCTTGAATCAATTTTGACGGTGTTGATGGTATTTAGTGCAACCTATTTAAGAATAGCGCTGTTACCGTTATCACGAATGTGTTTCAGAATCGCTTTAACACCACGGGCACTTGAACCTACAATGTTGCCCGATTTCATGTATTCAGTACCGCCAGAGAAATCGGTAAGAATAACGCCTGCTTCACGAGCGATCAGCTCGCCAGCGGCTAAATTCCAAGGTCTTAAACCCAGTTCAAAGTAACCATCGACACGGTTTGAAGCTAGGTAACATAAATCAAGCGCAGGAGAACCAGTACGACGGAAATCAGCACATTCAACAAACAGTGCAGACATGATTTTCATGAAAGATTCGGCATGTTGCTTTTGTTTGTATGGGAAACCAGTAGCGAGAATAGTGCCTTGAAGATCTTTTAACTGTTTAACACGAAGGCGTGAGTTGTTTAATTGCGCACCAGCACCACGTTGAGCGGTAAACAGCTCATTGCGCATTGGGTCATAAACACAAGCAACTTCTGTTTTGCCTTTAATGCGAACCGCGATGGAAACGGCGAAGTGGGGTAAACCTTTGACGAAGTTTGTTGTGCCATCCAGTGGGTCGATGATCCATTGAACGTCCTTATCTTTACCGTCGATAAGCCCGTTTTCTTCAGCAACGATACTGTGTTCTGGGTAAGAACTTTTGATTGTATCGATGATCATAGTTTCTGCTTCTTTGTCTACGTTAGTAACAAAGTCATTAGTCCCTTTCTGAGTTGTTTCGATTTTCTCAGTATTTTCTAGTGATTTAGCAATATGGTTACCAGCTTTTCGCGCAGCGCGAATAGCAATGTTTAGCATTGGATGCATACAGTTTTCCCAACGGATGTTAAAGAACGAAAAAGCGGGCAGCAGTATAACAAAGTTTTATTAAAAAGGAAGTGGCTATTTTTTGCTCGGTTGTTCATGTGTAGCTAAAGGACCTGACCATTTTAGTCAGGTTTATGTTAGTATTCTGTCGTTTAAAATAGAGTGGCGTACAACGTAATGCTAGACAATGTAAAAATCATTTTAGTAGGGACATCTCATTCAGGAAATATTGGTTCTGCTGCCCGAGCGATGAAGGTCATGGGCCTAAGTAAAATGATTTTGGTTTCGCCTCTATGCGAGGTAGACGCTCAAGCGATCGCTCTAGCTGCTGGAGCAAGCGACATTGCGTTAAATGCGGAGGTCGTGGATACGCTAGAGCAGGCTGTCGCAGATTGTGGCCTGGTGGTTGGGTCAAGTGCACGCTCACGAACTTTAGAATGGCCAATGCTTGAACCACGTGAATGTGGGGAAAAATTGGCGCAAGAAGGGCAGCAATACCCGGTTGCTTTAGTATTTGGCCGAGAAAAAACCGGGCTGACCAACGATGAACTGCAAAAATGCCATTTTCATGTGTGCATTCCGGCTAATCCTGAATACAGTTCGTTAAACCTTGCTATGGCCGTACAAACATTGAGTTATGAGGTGCGTGTTGCCTATCTAAATAATGAAAAAAAAGCGTATCAAGCCCAGCCAGAAGAAGCGTATCCTCTGCATCACGAATTAGAAATGTTCTATCAGCATCTTGAAAAGGTAATGATACAGACACAGTTTATTTCAAAGGAACAGCCGGGACAGATCATGAATAAACTCCGTCGGCTATTTTCTCGTTCGCGTCCAGAGTCTCAAGAAATCAATATATTACGTGGTGTGTTGACCTCAATTGAGAAGCATCGCAGCAATCAATAATTATCCAGATTAATAATAGGGTTAAATACCCGACTAAATTAGTCAAATAAATACTTGACCTATTTAGTCAGGTATGGAAAAATTCCAACCACATAATCAATGTGGATACGGTGATATGAGACTTACATCTAAAGGAAGATATGCGGTTACAGCCATGTTAGATGTGGCTCTGCATTCGCAACAAACCCCAGTGCCACTGGCGGATATTTCCGAACGGCAAGGCATTTCGCTCTCTTACCTTGAGCAGCTGTTTTCTAAACTGCGTAAAGCGGGGCTAGTTGCTAGTGTGCGTGGTCCAGGTGGTGGATACCGCTTAGGTGCAGATGCCTGCTCAATTTCGATTGGTACTGTGATTGCCGCTGTTGATGAATCAGTTGATGCAACAAAATGTAATGGAAGAGCCGACTGCCAAGGTGGCACTCGCTGCTTAACACATACGTTATGGCGAGATCTTAGCTCTCGCATTAGTGACTTTCTAAACAACATTACTCTTGGCGAGTTAATGATTGATAATGAAGTACTAGAAATTTCTGACCGCCAAGGCTTGGGCCTGACGGTGAACCACGGGTTAACCAATAAAAATACCAATACCGTGATTATCGGCTCGGTGCCCGTAGGTCTTAATGCCCGCTCATAGCGGCAATGTTTACATTGGAGTAGAAAATGAAACTGCCTATTTATTTTGACTATTCAGCTACCTGTCCAGTTGACCCTCGCGTGGCTGAAAAGATGGTTCAGTACATGACGATGGATGGTGTTTTTGGTAATCCAGCATCGCGATCGCACCGTTATGGCTGGCAGGCAGAAGAAGCCGTAGACACTGCGCGTGAGCAAATTGCTGAACTGCTTAATGCTGATCCTCGCGAAATCGTATTCACATCCGGTGCGACAGAGTCAGACAACCTCGCGATCAAAGGTGTGGCGCATTTCTATGCCAAGCAAGGTAAGCATATCATTACCTGTAAAACCGAGCATAAAGCGGTGCTTGATCCATGTCGTCAGCTTGAGCGTGAAGGTTATGAAGTGACCTATCTTGAGCCAGAATCGAATGGCTTGATTGATCTAAAAAAATTAGAAGCGGCAATGCGTGATGACACAATTTTGGTGTCGATCATGCACGTGAACAACGAAATTGGCGTAATTCAGGACATCATGGCGATCGGTGAGCTTTGCCGTGAACGCAAGATAATTTTCCACGTAGATGCAGCGCAATCTGCCGGTAAAATTCCCCTTGATGTTCAAGAAATGAAAGTGGATCTTATCTCCCTTTCTGCGCATAAAGCGTATGGACCTAAAGGGATTGGCGCATTATATGTTCGCCGTAAACCTCGTATCCGTCTTGAAGCGCAAATGCACGGTGGCGGCCATGAACGTGGTTTCCGTTCAGGCACATTACCAACGCACCAAATCGTAGGTATGGGTGAAGCATTCCGCATTGCCAAGCAAAACATGCAAAAAGATTTTGACCACGCAAAAGCATTGCGTGATCGTCTACTCGCTGGTGTACAAGACATGGAAGCTGTGAGTGTGAATGGCGATTTAGATCAGCGTGTTCCGCACAACCTGAATATTAGTTTTGCCTTTGTTGAAGGCGAATCGCTACTGATGTCTTTGAAAGACTTAGCAGTATCATCAGGTAGTGCTTGTACGTCGGCCAGCTTAGAGCCGTCATATGTACTGCGCGCGCTTGGTTTGAACGATGAAATGGCGCACAGCTCAATTCGTTTCTCATTTGGCCGTTTTACGACCGAAGAGGAAGTGGACTACGCCGTTGAACAAATCCGCGTAGCCGTAAGCAAATTACGTGACATGTCTCCTCTATGGGATATGTATCAAGAGGGTGTGGATTTAAACACCGTTGAATGGGCACATCACTAGTCCTTTAAAAGGCACTGGTTTATTCCCAAGGAAATAGAGGATTAGAGGTAACTATCATGGCATACAGCGAAAAAGTAATTGATCACTATGAAAACCCACGTAATGTTGGCTCTTTTGATAAAGAAGATCCAACCATTGGTAGTGGTATGGTTGGCGCTCCAGCTTGTGGCGACGTAATGAAGCTACAAATTAAAGTGACGCCAGAAGGCATCATTGAAGATGCAAAATTTAAAACCTACGGTTGTGGTAGCGCGATTGCTTCGAGCTCACTGGTTACTGAATGGGTCAAAGGCAAGAGCATTGACGAAGCGGCAGCTATTAAGAACTCTGAAATCGCGGAAGAGCTAGAGCTTCCACCAGTGAAAGTTCACTGTTCGATTTTGGCGGAAGATGCGATCAAAGCTGCCGTTGCCGATTATAAAAAGAAACACCAACAATAATATTAAGGGAGTGAATGATGGTTCACTCCCATAAGTTCAAACTAAGAATCTAAGGTTGTAGTATGGCCATTACCTTAACTGAAACAGCAGCGCATCGCGTTCGAGCATTCCTAGATAACCGAGGCAAAGGCGTAGGTTTACGTCTTGGAGTGAAAACAACAGGCTGCTCGGGTATGGCTTACGTGCTTGAATTCGTTGATGACGTTAACGAAGAAGACGAAGTGTTTGAAGATCATGGTGTCAAAGTGATTATCGATTCGAAAAGCCTCGTCTACCTTGATGGCACACAGCTTGACTATGTCAAAGAAGGGCTAAACGAAGGTTTTGAGTTCAACAACCCGAATGCAAAAAGCGAATGTGGTTGTGGTGAAAGCTTCAACGTGTAACGGATTGGCTTTCGGCGTGACTAGGCTCACTTGAGCCTAGTGTCGAGCACTAGGAGCAATGTGTTAATGAACTATTTTGAATTATTTGGGCTACCAAGTCAGTTTGCACTGGATGGTAGCCTTCTTTCTTCTCAGTTTCGTGCGCTGCAAAAACGGTTTCATCCCGACAACTTTGCCACTGCGTCTGAGCGAGATCGCCTGCTTGCTGTGCAAAACGCCTCACAAATCAATGATGCTTATCAAACATTAAAATCGCCGATCAGTCGCGCAGAATACTTGTTGCTTGAACAAGGCATAGAGTTACGCGCAGAACACCAAACCATGCAAGATCCGCTGTTTTTAATGGAGCAAATGGAGCTGCGAGAAGAGCTTGAAGCCATCGCCTCACAGTCTGATGTTGAAAGTGCGTTATTCGATTTTGAAAACAGAGTCAGCAAGATGTATAAACAGCATCTTATCTTGGTTGAGCAACAACTTAACCATGCTCAATGGAGCCTTGCGGCTGATACGGTTCGCAAGCTTAAATTTATTGCCAAGCTCAAAAATGAAATAGAAAGAGTCGAAGAACAGTTACTCGGCTAGTTCGATAATAAGGACCAACCCATGGCATTACTTCAAATTGCAGAACCCGGTCAAAGCTCTGCGCCGCATCAGCATAAACTCGCAGCGGGTATCGACTTGGGGACAACCAACTCATTAGTCGCATCGGTTCGAAGCGGTAATGCGACGACGCTTGCTGATGAACAAGGACGCTCGATCCTCCCTTCGGTGGTCCACTATTCGGCTCAAGAGCGTTGCGTAGGCTTTGATGCCAGAGCACACGCGCAAGTTGATCCTGCCAATACCATCATTTCTGTGAAGCGTTTGATCGGCCGTTCACTGGCTGACATTCAGGCGCGTTATCCCACATTGCCTTATCGCTTCAAAGCCAGTGACAACGGTTTGCCTATTTTGCAAACGGCGCAAGGTGATAAGAACCCGATTCAAGTTTCCGCCGATATTCTTCAATCTCTTGCTCAGCGTGCCGAAGCGTCGTTAGGTGGTGAATTAGCGGGCGTGGTGATTACCGTACCTGCTTATTTTGATGATGCGCAACGCGTGGGCACCAAAGATGCCGCTCAACTTGCCGGCTTGCACGTACTGCGTTTACTCAATGAACCTACCGCTGCAGCGATTGCCTATGGCTTAGACTCAGCGCAAGAAGGTGTGATTGCGGTTTATGATTTAGGTGGCGGTACGTTTGATATCTCTATCTTACGTCTGTCGAAAGGCGTGTTTGAGGTACTCGCGACCGGTGGCGATTCCGCGCTCGGTGGTGATGATTTTGACCATTTGATTGCTGACCATTTTTTGAGCCAAATCAGCTTGGCTGAACCGCTCAGTGCTGAGCAGCAACGAGCATTGCTTGATGCGGCCACCGAAGCGAAAATCGCCTTATCTGATACTGATAGTGTCGAGGTTTCTGTACTGGGTTGGCAAGGGCGTTTAACTCGCGATGAGTTTAACCAACTCATCACGCCACTAGTAAAAAAAACCTTACTATCGTGTCGTCGAGCACTCAAAGATGCCGAGATTACTGCAGATGAAGTGTTGGAAGTGGTGATGGTCGGCGGTTCAACTCGTACGCCACTGGTTCGAGATTTAGTTGGTGAATTTTTTGGTCGCACACCACTAACTAGCATCAACCCTGATGAAGTTGTCGCGATTGGTGCAGCAATTCAAGCCGACATTTTGGTGGGTAATAAACCCGATTCAGAAATGTTACTGCTGGATGTAATTCCCCTGTCGCTGGGTATTGAAACCATGGGTGGCTTAGTGGAAAAAATCATCCCACGTAACACCACCATTCCTGTTGCGAAAGCTCAAGAATTCACCACCTTCAAAGATGGTCAAACAGCCATGAGCATCCATACGGTGCAGGGCGAACGTGAGATGGTAGACGATTGCCGCTCATTGGCTCGTTTTTCACTAAAAGGTATTCCACCAATGACGGCGGGTGCCGCGCATATCCGCGTAACTTATCAAGTTGATGCAGATGGCTTACTCTCTGTGACAGCGATGGAAAAAAGTACGGGAGTTCAGGCGGAAATTCAAGTTAAGCCCTCGTATGGACTGAGTGATAATGAAGTAGCAAATATGCTGCGAGATTCGATGACGTTTGCCAAACAAGATATGCAGACTCGCGCTCTGGCAGAGCAACGTGTAGAAGCCGATCGTGTAATCGAAGGTTTGATCTCTGCCTTACAGGCCGATGGTGATGAATTGTTATCTGAGTCAGAAAAGCAGATCCTTCTGAATGCAATAGAAGATTTAATTGTGCTGCGTAATGGTGATAGCGCCGATGCCATCGAGCAAGGAATTAAAGAGACAGACAAAGCCAGCCAAGATTTTGCTTCACGCCGTATGGATAAATCCATTCGCAGTGCACTTGCTGGTCAATCGGTAGATGATATTTAAAGAGAAAAATTATGCCTAAGATTATTGTGTTACCTCACCAAGAGCTTTGTCCTGAAGGTGCCGTTCTGGAAGCGCAAGCAGGAGAAACCGTACTGGATGTGGCGCTGAAAAATGGTATCGCTATTGAACATGCGTGTGAAAAATCCTGCGCATGCACGACTTGCCATATTATCGTTCGCGAAGGGTTTGACTCACTTGATGAGAGTGATGAGTTGGAAGATGACATGCTTGATAAAGCGTGGGGTCTTGAACCTGAATCTCGCCTTGGCTGCCAAGCTAGAGTCGCTAACGAAGATTTAGTGGTTGAAATTCCAAAGTACACACTCAATCTGGCTTCTGAAGATCATTAATCCTATTGAGCGTATTAACGCCCGTTCACTGTTTGTAAAAGGAAAGCAAAATGAAATGGACCGATTCTCGTGATATTGCGATCGAGCTTTGTGAGCAATACCCAGACGTAGATCCTAAAAATGTACGTTTTACGGATCTACACCAGTGGGTGATGGAACTGGAAGAGTTTGATGATGAGCCAAACCGTTCCAACGAAAAAATTCTCGAAGCGATTATTCTATGTTGGATGGAAGAGATCGACTAAGACTATTGCTAACATGATGGTTATTCAGTAAAACATCACAGAGTTAACAATTTTAACTAAAAAGAGCGGACCGAATGGTCCGTTTTTTTATCAAGTTGACATTTTGACCCTACAAAATGCTAACATCCCTTGGTTATTTAATCGTAATGGCACAGGTGAGGCCATATTCAGGCAAGGAGAAACCATGTCTACAAAGATGTCCGTATTTATCAGCCAACAAGCTGCCCAGCCTCAGTGGGGAGAAAAGGCGATTGTTTCGTTTTCAGAAAATGGTGCCACAATTCATGCTATTGAGAGTGAGCATGAACTCAGCGCGGTTCAGCGCGCGGCACGTAAGCTTGATGGGCAAGCTATCAGAGCTATCAGCCTACAAGGTGACGGTTGGCACTTAGAAAATATTTGGGCTTTCTACCAAGGTTATCGTGAAGCGAAAAAACTCAACACACTAGAATGGCAACCGCTGAGTGAGTCAGATCAAGCCGAGTTAGAATATCGTATTAAAGCGACGGAATGGACGCGTGATATCATCAATAAAAGCGCTGAAGAAGTCGCGCCGCGTCAGTTAGCGACCATGGCGGCTGAGTTCATCAAATCGCTAGCCCCTGAGCATGTCAGCTACCGCATTGTCAAAGATAAAGATCTACTCACCGAAGGTTGGGAAGGTATTTATGCGGTTGGTCGCGGCTCCGAGCGCACATCAGCTATGCTGCAACTCGATTACAATCCGACAGGAAAAGAAAGTGCTCCTGTTTTTGCTTGCTTAATTGGCAAAGGCATTACTTTTGATTCTGGTGGTTACAGTTTAAAAACGTCCAACTTTATGTCGGCGATGAAAGCGGATATGGGGGGCGCTGCAACGATCACCGGTGGTCTTGGTTTGGCTATCATGCGTGGTTTTAATAAACGTGTGAAACTCATTTTGTGTTGTGCAGAAAATATGGTTTCCGGACGCGCCTTGAAACTAGGTGATATCATCACTTATAAAAACGGCACCACAGTTGAAATAATGAACACCGATGCAGAAGGCCGCCTAGTGTTGGCCGATGGCTTGATTTATGCCAACGAGCAAAAACCACAGCTTATTATTGATTGCGCGACATTAACGGGTGCCGCCAAAAATGCACTCGGCAATGATTACCATGCACTACTCAGCTTTGATGAGAGCTTATCCCAGCAGGCATTGGTGGCAGCTCACCAAGAGAAAGAAGGCTTATGGCCTCTGCCTTTGGCTGAGTTTCATCGCTCTATGTTACCTTCAAGCTTTGCGGATCTCTCTAACATCAGCTCAGGTGATTATTCACCGGGAGCAAGTACCGCAGCGGCCTTCCTCTCTTACTTTGTTGAAGATTACAAAAAAGGGTGGCTGCACTTTGATTGCGCTGGTACTTACCGAAAATCAGCAAGCGATAAATGGGCCGCAGGTGCAACGGCAATGGGGGTGCGTACATTAGCACGCATTTTGACCGACCAAGCTCAATAATGAAAAACCGCTCAACTCTCTGTTTTGGGCGGTTCACTATAACTAAAAAAACAAAAGAAAAAGGATAACCTTATGGCTCTAGAAAGAACATTTTCTATCATTAAACCCGATGCGGTAGAACGTAACTTGATTGGTGAAATCTATCACCGTATCGAAAAATCAGGTTTGCGTATTATCGCCGCGAAAATGGTACATTTGAACGAAGAGCAAGCGAGCGGCTTTTATGCTGAGCATGAAGGCAAAGCGTTTTTTCCAGCACTAAAAGAATTTATGACCTCAGGGCCGATCATGGCTCAAGTGCTTGAAGGTGAAGATGCTATTGCTCGTTACCGCGAATTAATGGGTAAAACTAACCCAGAAGAAGCGGCATGTGGAACCATTCGTGCTGATTACGCATTAAGCATGCGCCATAACTCAGTTCATGGCAGTGATAGTCCTGAATCGGCGGCACGTGAAATCGCTTTTTTCTTCCCTGAATCAGAGATTTTCTCTCGTTAATCTTGGCGTTTTCTATCCCAAATTCTTTCGATTAAGGCCTCACGTTGTGAGGCTTTTTTATACTCGTATGATTGGGAGCTGCAGAGTAAAAACAATCCGGCAAGCATTGAATGACTTAGTAATTGAAGGGTTGTACAACCCTTGTTGTTACTGCATAAAGGCTGTACAATTCGCGCCCTTATTTATTGTTTCCGTCGTTGAGAGGCCACATGACTATTGAAAAAGTCAATCTACTTGATTTTGATCGCCAAGGTCTGCGTAAATTTTTTGCTGAAGAGCTCAGTGAAAAAGCGTTCCGCGCTGATCAGGTCATGAAGTGGATCTACCATTTTGGTTGTGATGACTTCGAACAAATGACCAATATCAACAAGAAACTGCGTGAGCAACTGCAGCAACGCTGTGAAATTCGCGCGCCGATCGTTTCACAAGCACAACATTCGTCTGATGGTACGATTAAGTGGGCGATGCGTGTAGGAGATCAAGATGTTGAAACGGTTTACATCCCAGAGGAAGACCGAGCGACTTTGTGCGTCTCTTCCCAAGTTGGCTGTGCTCTGGAATGCAAATTCTGTTCAACGGCTCAGCAAGGTTTTAACCGTAACCTCAAAGTGTCTGAAATTATCGGGCAAGTTTGGCGCGCAGCGAGAGAAATTGGCCTTGAGAAAGAGACGGGTCGTCGTCCGATTACTAACGTAGTAATGATGGGGATGGGCGAGCCTTTGCTCAACATGAAAAACTTGATCCCAGCGTTAGAGATCATGCTGGATGATTTAGGTTTTGGCTTGTCAAAACGTCGTGTCACCGTGTCCACTTCGGGCGTGGTTTCTGGTCTTGATCAAATGACAGGGCAAATCGATGTTGCATTAGCGATTTCATTGCATGCACCCAATGACAAATTACGCAGCGAAATTATGCCGATCAATGATCGCTGGGATATTCAAGATTTCTTAGCCTCAGTGCGTCGTTATATCGCCACTTCAAATGCAAACCGTGGCAAGGTTACGGTGGAATATGTGTTGCTGGATCATGTCAATGACGATATGGACCACGCGCACGAATTGGCTAAGTTGATGAAAGGCACGCCGTGCAAAATTAACCTGATCCCATTTAACCCTTATCCCGGTTCACCTTATAAAAAACCGAGTAATTCACGTATTGACCGTTTTCAAAAAACACTGATGCAGTATGAACACACAGTGACGGTGCGTAAAACTCGTGGTGATGATATTGATGCCGCTTGTGGGCAGCTAGTCGGTGATGTGATTGATAGAACCAAACGGACCAAAATGAAACAAATGGGTGGCGATGTCATTCCTGTCAAATCGGTCTAAATCGGATGATAAAGCAAAGCCAGAGATTCCTCTGGCTTTGTGCATTTTTACCATTTGAAATAATTTTCCGCGATTTTGACGTCAATTTTATGAAAAATATTGACCTAGCTGTAATTTCTTTCCTAAAGCCATGTTGTTTAACGTCAAATATCCATTAGAATTGCTAACTGACGTAATGTTAAATTTGAACTGTCGCCTGCATCAATGAATGCAAATTTTTCACCGTGTTGGAATGCACCATTTTTTATTACTACGAACTAATAACAATAAAAGTGATGACGGTGCCATTCGAGCCATAACATAATGAGATGTACAAAACGGATGACTACTGAACAAGAACAGATTATTGCAGATGTAAAAACAGACACGGTGCAACCCGGCACTTTATTAAAGGCAAAGCGTGAAGCGTTGGGATTAACGCAAAAGCAAGTTGCCGATAGGTTGCGGTTACGTCTCTCTATCATTCAGAGTTTAGAAGATAATAACTTCGCCTCGGACCAAGTGGCGACGTTTACTCGCGGTTATTTACGTTCCTATGCGAAGGCCGTCGGGATCAAAGAGTCAGTTATTTTAGCTTCCTTTGATGATTGCTATCCTACGGTTGTCGCTGAACAACCGATGCAAAGTTTTTCGAAGAAAACCAAGCGAGAGAAACACGATAGCCGTATTATGACGCTGACATGGGGTATTTTTGCCATCATTATTGGTATTTCCTCATTATGGTGGTGGCAAAACCAAGAACAAGAGAATGTTGTGGTTGAGAGTTCACCATCAATCACGTCGACATCGGTTGAGCGTTTGCGAGATGAGGATTTCACGACCGTTCCTGAATTAGTACCTACGGTTGACGAATCTCAAGTAGAAGCAGAAGCGGTGGATATCCCTGTAGAAATCAACACTCAGGCTGCAGAACTTATCCCTTCACCTGAAGATGATACAGCCGAAGCCGACCTGAGTGCGAGCGACGATCCTGTATTGGATAAGACGCCACCGCAGGATGCAACGAATCCATACGCTCCTCTAACGCTCACATTCAGCGCAGATTGTTGGATTCAGGTGAAAGATGCAGCAGGCAAAACCCTTTCCACTGGGATTAAAAAATCAGGGCAAACCGTAACCTTGCAAGGTGAAGCTCCGTTTCAAATCATTCTTGGCGCGCCTGAAAGCGTTTCAATGACATTTGCAAGTGAACCTGTAGACCTTTCTGGGTATACTTCCGGTAAAGTCGCTCGATTCACCTTACCTTAGAAAATACTATGCAACACGAATCTCCAATTAAGCGTCGTTCATCGACGCGTATTTATGTCGGTAATGTGCCCATCGGTGATGGTGCTCCTATTGCTGTTCAATCTATGACCAACACGCGCACTACCGATGTTGCGGCAACGGTCGCTCAAATTAAAGCGTTAGAAAAAGTCGGGGCTGATATTGTACGGGTTTCTGTACCGACAATGGACGCGGCAGAAGCGTTCAAGTTGATCAAGCAGCAAGTATCCATCCCGCTGGTGGCTGACATCCATTTTGATTACCGCATTGCGTTGAAAGTCGCCGAATATGGCGTTGATTGCTTGCGTATCAACCCTGGTAACATTGGCAACGAAGAACGTATTCGCGCCGTGGTCGATTGCGCACGTGACAAGAACATACCCATTCGGATTGGCGTGAATGGTGGGTCGCTCGAAAAAGAGATCCAAATGAAATATGGTGAGCCAACACCGGCCGCTTTAGTCGAGTCAGCGATGCGTCATGTCGATATTCTTGAAAGACTCAACTTTGATCAATTCAAAGTCAGCGTTAAAGCATCGGATGTTTTTCTCGCCGTTGATTCCTACCGTTTACTGGCTAAACAGATTGCCCAACCTCTGCATCTTGGTATTACGGAAGCAGGAGGCGCAAGAGCCGGTGCAGTTAAATCGGCAGTTGGCTTAGGTATGCTGCTTGCCGAAGGCATTGGCGACACGCTGCGTATTTCACTGGCTGCGGATCCGATCGAAGAGATCAAAGTCGGCTTTGATATTCTTAAATCGCTGCGTATTCGCTCGCGAGGCATTAACTTCATCGCTTGTCCCAGCTGTTCACGTCAAGAGTTTGATGTGATCGCCACAGTCAATGCGTTAGAGCAACGTTTGGAAGATATTTTGACACCTATGGATGTCTCGATTATCGGTTGCGTGGTTAATGGCCCAGGTGAAGCTGAAGCTTCTCATCTTGGTTTGGCTGGCAGCAACAAGAAAAGTGCATTCTACGAAGATGGCGTCCGCCAGAAAGAGCGTTTTGATAACGATGATCTGGTCAGCCAACTCGAAGCGAAAATTCGCGCGAAGGCCTCTATTCTCGATGAGAAGAACCGAATCAACGTGACTCAAATCGAACAAAATTAATCTCAACGACCTTACGGTAAGTATTGTGGCAAAAACAATTCAAGCAATTCGAGGCATGAACGACTGCCTCCCAACTCAGTCTCCACTTTGGCAAAAAGTGGAAGGCACAGTGAAAAACGTGATTAGTGCATATGGCTACAATGAAGTACGTATGCCTATCGTTGAGATGACACATCTATTTAGCCGTGCGATCGGTGAAGTGACCGATGTGGTTGAAAAAGAGATGTATTCTTTTGAAGATCGCAATGGTGACAGTTTATCGCTTCGTCCAGAGGGTACCGCAGGCTGTGTCCGTTCTGGTATCGAAAATGGTTTGCTCTACAACCAAGAGCAACGTTTATGGTACATGGGGCCGATGTTCCGTCATGAACGTCCGCAAAAAGGGCGCTATCGTCAATTCCACCAATGTGGGGTTGAAGTGTTTGGCCTGGATGGTCCTGATGTTGATGCCGAGCTGATTATGATGACCGCGCGTTTGTGGCGTGAATTGGGCATCGACAAACATGTTCGTTTGGAACTGAACTCAATTGGTTCTCTTGAAGCGCGAGCCAATTACCGCACCGCTTTGATTGACTATTTAGAGCAGCATCAAGAGGTGTTGGATGAAGATGCCAAACGTCGCATGTACACCAACCCACTGCGTGTACTCGATACTAAAAATCCAGATATTCAAGCGATTTTAGGTGACGCACCCAAATTGTCTGAGTATCTAGATGAGGAATCCAAGCAACATTTTGCCGGCTTATGTGAACTTCTTACCGCTGCGGGTATCGAATACCAAGTTAACGAGCGCTTGGTGCGCGGCCTAGACTACTACAACCGCACCGTATTTGAGTGGATCACTGAAAGCTTAGGTGCTCAGGGTACGGTTTGTGGCGGTGGACGTTATGATGGCTTGGTAGAACAACTGGGTGGCAAAGCGACACCAGCAGTGGGTTTTGCCATGGGGTTAGAGCGCTTAGTGCTGATGATGGAAACACTGGAACTGACCGACGTGCGTCGCAGTGTCGATGTGTACATGGTCAGTGCGGGTGAAGGCACTATGATGGCAGCAATGAAACTTGCTGAGCAGTTGCGTGAACAGGTTCCGGGGCTGCGTGTTATGAACCATTTTGGTGGTGGTAACTTCAAAAAACAATTTAAACGTGCTGATAAAGTGGGCGCTGCGGTGGCTTTGGTATTAGGCGAAGATGAAGTCGCAGAAAGCACAGTAGTTCTCAAAGATCTTATCGGTGGTGAACAAATTACGATTTCTCAAACTGAAGTCGCGAGCAAACTGACGTATCTTGTGTAAGCAAGCGCATTTGAGACATCTATTAAAGAGGACAGGAAGTGGAACTCTACGATACTGAAGAACAACAAGTTGAAGCGATAAAAGATTGGTGGAAAGAGAACGGTAAAGCCGTGATCTTTGGTGCTGTAATTGGCCTTGGTGGCTTGTTTGGTTGGCGTTACTACCAAGATAGCGTTGTTGCTGCGCAAGAAGCCGCTTCTGAAAGTTATAGCAAAGCGGTAACTCAATTAGCCGCAAAAGGCGCAGAAGCTGAAATGGTTGTTCAGAGCTTTATTGATAGCAATAAAGGCACAGAATATGCCGTCTTAGCCGCACTACAACTTGCAAAAGTTCAAGTAGAAGCGGGTCAAATTGATGAAGCTTTAGCGCAGCTTGAATGGGCAAAAGCAAACACCAAAGATGATGCTATTCTACCGTTAGCGACCTATCGCGTGGCCCGTATTAAAGCGGAACAAGGCCAGTTTGATGCCGCCTTAGCTGATCTTACGACCATCACAGAGAAAGGGTGGGCGGGACGCATTGCGGAACTGCGTGGTGATATCTCATTGCGTAAAGGCGACACGGACGCGGCTTATGCGGCATACACGGAAGCACAACAAGCTGACGATGCAAGCCAAACGCTACAGATGAAACTGGACGATCTTGCCAAATAAGGGCACAAGTTGATGAAAAAGTTGTTCAACAAAGTGCTCGTTTCTGCCGTTGTGCTTGGAGCACTTGCAGGGTGTGCTAGTGAAGAAGACACCATTATCATGGCTCCTGTGCCAATGGTAACGAGTGAATTTACGCCCACAACTCAGTGGAGCACATCGATTGGTGATGGCGTAGGGCATTACTTCTCAAAGTTATCTCCAGAATACGCTTACGACAAAGTATTTATTGCTAGCCGTGATGGTTTGGTGAAAGCCTTGAACCCTAAAACGGGTAAAGAGCTGTGGAAAACCGATCTTGAACAAGATGGCACCATGCGTTTATCCGGCGGTATAGCGGCGGCCTATAGCCAAATTTACATTGGTAGTGAAAACGGTTTAGTCACTGCGCTTAATGAAGCTACGGGTGAGCTTGTATGGCAAGTTAAAGTCGACGGTGAAGTGCTAGCAGCTCCGGCTGCAGATGCGAACATGATCATTGTTAATACCAGTCGTGGCACTTTGGTGAGTTTAGACCAAGCGACGGGTGAGCAAAAATGGACCATCAGTACTGAAGTTCCTAATTTAACGTTGAGAGGCGACAGCAAACCTGTTGCGGTATCGGGCGGTGTTTTTTGGGGAACCTCAGGTGGCCGTCTTGCTGCCGCTATCGTTGAGCGTGGTCAGTTGATTTGGCAACAACCGATTGGCATGCCTAAAGGTGCCACTGAAATTGACCGCCTAGTCGATGTTGATGCCTCACCTATCGTGATTGGCGGCATGCTGTATGCGGTTGGTTTTAATGGCCAGTTGATCGCCATTGATCTGCGTTCGGGCAAACCAGCTTGGAAGCGGAATTACTCTTCAGCAACAGACATGGCTAGCGATGGTGGCCGATTATTTGTGGTGACCGACAAAGATCATGTGGTGGCTGTGGATACAAGAAGCGGTACCGAACTTTGGAGCAACAAACAGCTTGAACACCGTTTGCTAACTGCACCAGCGATTATCAATGGCTACCTTGTGCTAGGTGACAGTGAAGGGTATCTACATTGGATTGATCGCAGCAGTGGTGAATTCGTTGCCCAACAGTTGGTTGATAAGAGCGGTTTTGCGGTGAGTCCTCTCGCTGTCGATGATGGTTATGTCAGCATGACCCGTAATGGCAATGTAAAGAAACTGACGATTAAAAAATAAATCGTGATATAATTCACATTCGGCTCCTGGCTGGTAACAGTTAGGGGCCGTTTTATTGAATAAATAGATGTGGTTATAGGTAAAAATTTAATGCTTGCTAGCAAGTGTTTACCTATAACTACATAAGAAAAAATATTGTAGAGGTTAGTATGGTTCCTGTTGTTGCTCTTGTTGGGCGTCCCAATGTCGGTAAATCTACGTTGTTTAACCGATTAACTCGCACTCGCGATGCGTTGGTGGCGGATTTCCCCGGTTTAACGCGTGACCGTAAATATGGCCAAGCTAAATTGGGTGAGCACGACTTCATTGTTATCGATACCGGCGGTATTGATGGTAGTGAAGAGGGTGTAGAAACGAAAATGGCTCAACAGTCATTGGCCGCGATTGATGAAGCTGATGTTGTGCTATTTATGGTTGATGGTCGCGCTGGTTTAACGGCGGCTGATGAAGTGATAGCCCAACATCTGCGTAAGATTGAAAAGCGCGCTATTTTAGTCGTGAATAAAGTGGATGGCATTGACGCTGATGCTGCAAGTGCTGAGTTTTGGCAATTGGGCGTCGATCAAATGTACCAAATTGCTGCCGCTCATGGCCGTGGTGTTGGGATCCTTATCGACCGAGCTTTGAATCCACTTGCTGAAGAAATGCTCGAGCAGGCTGAAGGCGAAATCGAAGATCTAACCGACTTTGAAGATGCTGAAGAAGAAAAGTTAGATTACACCGAAGAAGAAGCCGAAGCTGAATACAAACGTCTGCAAGATCAGCCGATAAAACTGGCGATCATTGGCCGTCCGAATGTCGGTAAATCGACGCTCACTAACCGCATTCTCGGTGAAGAGCGTGTTGTGGTTTACGACATGCCCGGAACGACGCGAGACTCCATCTACATCCCGATGATGCGTGATGAGCGCGAGTATGTATTGATTGATACTGCTGGCGTGCGTCGTCGTACTCGCATTAACGAAACGGTTGAGAAATTCTCGGTCGTCAAAACCTTAAAAGCCGTTGAAGATGCAAACGTTGTTCTGTTAGTCATTGACGCTCGTGAGAATATCTCAGATCAAGATCTTAGCCTGCTAGGTTTTGCATTAAACGCCGGACGTTCGATAGTGCTTGCAGTCAATAAGTGGGATGGGCTCGATAACGACGTCAAAGAACGAGTCAAGAAAGAGCTAGACCGTCGTTTAGGCTTTGTCGATTTTGCTCGTATCCACTTTATCTCTGCATTGCATGGTACGGGTGTTGGTCATCTATTTGAATCGGTTCAAGAAGCGTATAAATCGGCGACAACACGTGTTGGTACATCGGTATTGACTCGTATTCTTAAAATGGCAACCGATGATCACCAACCGCCTATGGTTCGTAGCCGCCGCGTAAAACTTAAATACGCTCACGCAGGTGGTTATAACCCGCCGATTATCGTTGTACACGGTAACTTGGTGAATGAGCTGCCAGATTCTTACAAACGTTATTTGATGAACTATTACCGTAAGTCTTTAGAAATCATGGGTACGCCTATTCGTATCCAGTTCCAAAGCAGTGATAACCCATTTGAAGGAAAAGTGAATAAGCTGACCTTATCTCAAGAGCGTAAACGTAAACGCTTAATGACGATGATGAAAGGACGCAGCAAGTAGCCTTCCTCATAACTGAAATACCCAAGTTTAGACTTGGGTATTTTTTTGCCTAAAATTTATCATTGGCGATAGAACCTCACTTAACGTGGCGGTCTGGAAATGAAGTGCAGTACCAAAATGATTGAGTGAAAAACAGAGCACGGCAACGTTGCTGCTTTGTATAAGTATCAAACAAAATGAGTAGAACATTTTGCCAAAAGATCATTTTAATATATTCTGGTTTTTTTGATTTATTAGCTATTAAATGGAATTTTGTATCGTTATAAATCCATATGCAGAATATGTAACTTATGCTTTCGGTGTGTGGTTATATAAATGTTCTTTTGAGAGTAGATCGCTGAACGGAGCAGATAAAGCAAATGATCAGGCAGAGATCTTTTATCGATCATAGCCTAATGTGTATGAGGTGGTTGGTGAGCCTAAAGGTATTGTGATAGAGATCAAAGCTGAACTCTCGATAATCCGAGACCATACGTGCCGTTTGATGAAGTGTCGGCTATCACATGCACGATCTATCTACGCAAACGAGCTATCTATTAAAACGAACGATATAAAACATCTACCAAAATCACACTATGTGAAAGATGTTATGTGAAAGACACAAAGAGAGATGGGATCAATATGCAGGAAAATCTTTGCCCTTGTTGCCAAAATCCACTGGCGTGGGATGGGCGTTACCATTGTGCTCAGTGCAAACATCACTTTAACAAAATTGGTTTTTGCCCTGAGTGTGATTCTGAGCTGGAGAAATTGCAGGCGTGTGGCGCAGCAAACTTTTTCTGTAATTCATGCAATGAGCTCAAATCAAAATCTAAGATTCGATTTGAGTTTCAAGCACAAGATTAAGTTATTAATTAACGGTAGAGAAAACTTCGCCATCCGCCACTCGCGTAATCAATTGATCGCCAGTTTTTAGATCGCAAGCGCGGTGAATCACTTTGCCGGAGCTATCTCGCGTGATCGAATAGCCTCGTTTTAGTGTCGCTAATGGGCTTACTGCGTCAAGCTTCTCTGCGGCTAGCGCTAAACGGTGTGCTGTGCGCAGGAGCTTTTTCTCCATTACGTCCAGCAATCGTTGCTCGCTTTTGGCTAGTCGATGCTGCTGCTTCGCTAAGGTTTGTACGGGAGAATGCAACTGCAGTTGATGGTATTGCTGGCCAATGTGCTCGCGCTGAGTCGAAATATAGCGCTGTATCGCCCGCTGTAGGCGCATTTCTGTGTCATCAAGTTGCTGGCTTTGACGCTGCAAGCGATAAGTGGGGTGCTGTTTCTCTAGCGCGTGAACCAAAGCGCGTAAATGATGCGCTTGTTGACTGGTGTAATAGCGCATCGCACTTTGTAGTTTGTGTTGGTATGAGGCGAAAGCTTGTCGCTTATTATTGTTGTCTCGGCTGACTAATTCTGCAGCAGCGGAGGGGGTTGGGGCACGTACGTCAGCCACAAAATCAGCAATCGTCACATCGATTTCATGCCCGATGGCACTGATAATTGGGATCTGACTAGCGGCAATTGTGCGCGCTACGATCTCGTGGTTAAAACACCATAAGTCTTCTAAAGAACCGCCACCGCGACCCACAATCAATACGTCACACTCTTGCCTCGCATTTGCTCTACCAATTGCTTGAGCAATTTGAATGGCCGCTTGTTCGCCTTGAACCAGTGTAGGATAAATGATGACGGGCAAGCTTGGATCGCGCCGCTTGAGCACATCAAGAATATCAAACAGGGCTGCGCCAGTTTTTGAAGTAATAACTCCGACGCATTGAGGATTTTCCGGCAAGGGGCGCTTATTGGATTGTGCAAACAGCCCTTCCGCGGCCAACTGCATCTTCAGCTTTTCAAACTCTTGCTGGAGACGACCATCCCCTTCGGGTTGCATGCTCTCGATAATGACTTGGTAGTCACCTCTGGGTTCATAAAGAGAAAGACGCGCTTTAACAAGTACCTGCTGGCCATTTTTAGGTTTGAAGGTCACAAAGCGATTATTGCCTTTGAACATCGCACATTTTACCTGCGCGCGAGAATCTTTGAGTGAGAGATACCAATGGCCAGAAACCGGAGCGGAGAAGTTCGATATTTCACCAACGAGCCACACAATGCCCATTTCATTTTCAAGTAACAGGCGTACTTCAGCATTGAGACGAGAGACAGTGTAGATGTTTTCGTTGGTCAAAGAAGGCAAGGCTAATCCCCTAGACGAGGGTATGGAAATTAGCGGCAATATAATACATATCAAGGGTTGGAATGCAAATTAAAAATGAAAAAATGAGTGGTCAAGCGATTACCTCGGGCGTATAATCCGACCGCAATATCAAATCCAAATCGATTTATCCTGTTCATTGTGTATTAGGGCAAATTGAGACAACTTGGATTTACCTTTTATTCACTCCTCTTAATTGTGAGATATTGCAAATGCTAAGAATTGCCAAAGAAGCGCTGACATTCGATGATGTTCTTCTCGTACCAGCACACTCCACCGTTCTCCCAAACACAGCCGATCTCCATACTCAGCTGACCAAAAATATCGCACTGAACATTCCGATGATCTCAGCTTCTATGGATACAGTGACAGAGGCTCGCCTTGCGATCGCTCTTGCTCAAGAGGGTGGTATTGGTTTTATCCACAAAAATATGCCCATTGAAGAGCAGGCTGAACAAGTCCGTCTTGTCAAAATTTTTGAAGCGGGTGTAGTCACTGCGCCAGTAACAGTTCGCCCTGATGCAACCATTCAAGATGTGATTGCTTTGACAGAGAAACATGGTTTTGCCGGTTTCCCTGTGGTGAGCGATCACAATGAGCTTGTCGGTATCATCACCGGCCGCGATATTCGCTTTGTTACTGATTTAACAAAAAAAGTTGAAGCAGTCATGACACCAAAAGATCGCTTAGCCACAGTTAAAGAGGGCGCATCTCGTCAGGATGTACAAGAGCGCATGCACAAAGCGCGTGTTGAAAAAGTCTTGGTAGTGAATGATGAATTCAAACTGACTGGTATGATCACCGCGAAAGATTTCCATAAAGCAGAACGCAAACCGAATGCTTGTAAAGATGAACAAGGGCGTTTGCGTGTTGGTGCGGCTGTTGGTGCCGGTGCTGGCAATGAAGAGCGCGTAAAAGCATTAGTGGAAGCGGGAGTGGATGTTCTATTGATTGACTCTTCTCATGGCCATTCAGAAGGTGTACTTAACCGTATTCGTGAAACGCGCGCCGCTTATCCTGATCTCGATATTATCGGCGGTAATGTTGCAACGGGTGCCGGTGCGAAAGCTCTAATTGACGCGGGCGTAAGCGCGGTCAAAGTCGGTATTGGCCCGGGTTCAATCTGTACAACGCGTATTGTAACGGGTGTTGGTGTTCCTCAAATTACGGCGATTTCTGATGCAGCTGAAGTGGCTGATCAATACGGTATTCCTGTGATTGCTGATGGCGGTATTCGTTTTTCTGGCGATATTTGTAAAGCGATTGCTGCTGGTGCATCTTGCGTGATGGTCGGCTCCATGTTTGCTGGTACTGAAGAAGCTCCGGGTGAAGTTATTTTGTTCCAAGGTCGTTCATATAAAGCTTACCGCGGTATGGGTTCGCTGGGTGCAATGTCTCAAGGCTCTTCTGATCGTTATTTCCAATCTGACAATGCAGCTGACAAGCTTGTACCTGAAGGGATCGAAGGTCGTATCGCTTATCGAGGCCGTCTAAAAGAGATCGTTCATCAACAAATGGGTGGTTTACGCTCAAGCATGGGCTTAACTGGCTCGGCCACTATCGAAGATCTGCGCACTAAAGCCGAGTTTGTTCGTATCTCTGGTGCAGGTATGAAAGAGTCACACGTGCATGATGTTCAAATTACCAAAGAAGCGCCAAACTACCGCTTGGGTTAATGACGAACCACGAATAGCTTGAAGCTTATGGGGAGCGCGATACTCCCCATCCACTACATTAATGATTGAGATTGACCTTAAATGACTAAAGATATCCATGACCAACGTATTCTGATCTTAGATTTCGGCTCTCAGTACACACAACTGGTTGCCCGCCGTGTTCGCGAAATCGGTGTTTATTGTGAGCTGTGGAGCTGGGATGTTGAAGAAGCGGACATCCGTGAATTCAACCCAGATGGCATTATTCTTTCTGGTGGTCCTGAAAGCGTGACTGAAGCCAACTCTCCGCGTGCGCCACAATATGTGTTTGATTCTGGCGTACCTGTATTTGGTGTTTGTTATGGCATGCAAACCATGGCTGAACAGTTGGGCGGAAAAGTGGCCAGTTCTGAGGAACGTGAATTTGGTTATGCAGCTGTACAGCTAATGGGTGAATCGGCCCTGTTTAGCGACCTTGAGCTAACGCAAGACGTTTGGATGAGCCACGGTGATAAAGTGGTGCAAATTCCGGCTGATTTTGTCAAAACAGCGCAAACGGAAACTTGTCCTTATGCGGCAATGGCGAATGAAGAGAAAAAATATTATGGCGTGCAATTTCACCCAGAAGTCACGCACACCAAAAACGGTCTAAAAATGCTTGAGAATTTCGTTCTCAACGTTTGTGGTTGTGAGCGTCTATGGACGGCTGAGTCTATCATCGAAGATGCGGTTGCTCGTATTAAAGAGCAAGTCGGCGACGATGAGGTGATCCTTGGCCTATCGGGTGGTGTAGATTCGTCAGTTGTGGCGATGCTGGCTCACCGAGCGATTGGCGATAAATTAACCTGCGTATTCGTTGATAACGGCCTATTGCGTCTGAATGAAGCTCAGCAAGTAATGGATATGTTTGGCAACAAGTTTGGTTTAAACATCATTCATGTCAATGCAGAAGATCGTTTCCTCAACGCACTGCAAGGTGAGTCTGATCCGGAAGCGAAACGCAAAATCATCGGCCATGTGTTTGTTGATATCTTCGATGAAGAATCAAAGAAATTGAAAAATGCGAAATGGCTTGCGCAAGGCACGATTTACCCAGATGTGATTGAATCGGCTGCCTCTAAAACAGGTAAAGCGCACGTTATTAAATCTCACCATAACGTTGGCGGTTTGCCTGATGATATGGAAATGGGATTGGTTGAACCACTGCGTGAGCTTTTCAAAGATGAAGTACGCAAGATTGGCCTAGAGCTTGGTCTGCCTTACAACATGCTTTACCGCCATCCGTTCCCTGGTCCAGGCCTTGGCGTACGCGTGTTGGGCGAAGTGAAGAAAGAGTACTGTGATTTGCTGCGCCGCGCCGATGCTATTTTCATTGAAGAGCTGCATGCCGCTGATCTGTATAACAAAGTGTCCCAAGCTTTCACGGTTTTCTTACCTGTTCGTTCGGTAGGCGTTATGGGTGATGGACGTAAATACGATTGGGTTGTATCGCTACGCGCTGTGGAAACCATTGACTTTATGACAGCACATTGGGCGCACCTGCCTTATGAGTTCTTGGGTAAGGTTTCTAACCGTATCATCAATGAAGTGAATGGTATTTCTCGTGTGGTTTACGATATTTCAGGTAAGCCACCAGCCACGATTGAGTGGGAATAATTCCTCCAGAAAAGCGTACTCCTTCGGTGAGTGCCCTGTTATGATTGCTGCGAAATAGTCGGGGAGCCGATGCAGATTCTGCATCGGCTGAGATCGAAATTCGAGACCCGTCGAACCTGATTCAGTTAATACTGACGTAGGGAACTATGAGCACTTTGTCACGAGCCGAATAACAACGGCTAACCTTTGTAAATTCGATTACCGAACTTTCCAAACCACGGTCAAAGTCAGTTCCTGTATGTCTTGTCATAGGAGCGACCATGGCACAACCAATACAGAAACACACACAAGAAACGACGGTATTAAACATACCTGTTGTACTCACTATCGCAGGGTCTGATAGCGGTGGAGGGGCAGGTATTCAAGCCGACATCAAAGCGATATCGGCAACCGGCAGTTTCGCATGTTCCGTTATTACCGCCATTACTTCACAAAATACTCAAGGCGTCTCCGCCATTTTCCCCATTCCACTTGATCATATCGAAAGCCAGTTAGATGCCGTCTTTAGCGACTTGAAGATCGTGGCCGTTAAAATTGGCATGCTAGCCGATGCCAGTATCATCAAGATCGTTGCCAACAAAATGCAGCAATACCAACCCAAGAGCCTTGTGATAGACCCCGTGATGGTGGCGACCAGTGGTGATTTATTACTTGAGCAATCGGCAATCAGTACATTAAAAGAAATGTTGATCCCTTTGGCTGACATCATTACCCCCAATTTATTTGAGGGAGCAGTACTTACTGGCAAGCCGGTTCCTCAATCTGGAGTCGAAATGAGCGGTATGGTGGCTGATTTACGAGCGTTGGGTGCAAAGGCGGTGCTGCTAAAAGGTGGGCATTTAGAACAAGATGAAAACAGCAACGATCTTTTGATCATGCAATCTTCGTCAGAATTACTCAGTGCGAAGCGTTTTCCAACCCAAAATACCCATGGGACGGGTTGCACGCTCTCTTCTGCGATCGCTTCTTATCTTGCTCAAGGAAATAACCTGCACAAATCCGTGTATTTGGCTAAGCAGTACATATCGCAAGCCATTGGCTATGCCGATGAACTGGATGTTGGCCAAGGTCGCGGCCCAGTTCATCACTTTTTTACTGGCCACGCTCATGTGCGCTAAGCCATTGCCGGTGCGATGATGCTTGAGAAATTTGAGGCATTGGTTGTTCACTTAACCTGATGAAAAATAGATTGAACTCTAAAAGCCTCAAGCTTTTTTGAGGCTTTTTCATATTTATCGACTTGCCTTCAAAGGGCGATGTCGCCGTACGATAATTGGTTTACATCATGATGAAACCACTCGCATTTTGACATTTAATTAATAAGTTTCACTGTCAACAATGGCTCGGCTATCCATACTATTTTCACCGTACCCACTAAGCAAAAAATAAGGGATTGATATGTTGAAAAAAAAGCATTTAGCCGTGCTGATTAGCAGTGTCTTAGCCGCAAACAGTTACGCGTTAAATATCTTACCTGACCCTGAAAATTCCGCGGGTTATATTGTCTCTAAAGTAGAGCTACAAGCGGTAGAAAAAGCCAAAACAGCGGATCCTATGTATGCCATCTGGTCGAAAGCACTAGAAACGCGTTCGAATGCGATTGTTGAAGCAATAGTACCGGGTTTAAGTTCTAACCCTGAAAACGTCAAGCGTGTTGAACGAGTTTTTCCACAGTACGAGTGGGATTTCTTAACTCAAATGGCGGCTCCCGAATACACCTACACACGCTTCTTACGGGCAATTGGCAAATTCCCCGCATTTTGTGGCGAATATACGGATGGTCGAGATTCAGACGCAATTTGTAAAAAATCCATTGTGACGGCTTTTGCCCATTTCTCACAAGAAACGGGTGGTCACATTGCGAAAGACAACGTATCTGATAACCCGAATAGGCTTGAAGAATGGCAGCAAGCATTAGTTCATGTGCGTGAAATGGGTTGGTCTGAAGGGCAAAGTGGCTACACAACCGGTTGTAGCCAAAATGATTGGCAAAATGCTCGTTGGCCGTGCGCCGCCGGGCAAGGTTATTTTGGTCGTGGCGCGAAGCAGCTCTCTTACCATTTCAACTATGGCGCTTTTTCTGAAGTGATGTTTGATGGTGATGCCAAAGTACTGCTCAATAACCCCGGATTAGTAGCAGATTCTTGGTTGAATTTAGCCTCAGCGATTTGGTTCTTCTTAACACCTCAAGCACCGAAACCGGCAATGTTGCACGTAATTGACCGTACATGGACACCTTCGCAACGTGAAAGCGATGCTGGTATTGGCTATGGTTTTGGCACCACAATTAACGTTATCAATGGCGGCATTGAGTGCGGTGAACAGAACAAAGATAAAGGTCAACCGGTTAATCGCATTCGCTACTGGGAAGGGCTAGCGGATCATTATCAAATACCGATTGAGTCAGATGAAAAGAATACCTGTTGGCAGCAAACGCCTTACGGTAGCTTAAATTTGAACGGTGCGACGGATGTGTTGTATACCAACTGGGATGGTAATTGGAAATATTACTCTGATCGCCCAGGTGGCTACTCGTTTGAATGTGAACTGGTTGGTTTCCAAACCGCGTATTCAGCCCTTGTTGCTGGTGATTACGAAAAATGTGTGACTAACTTTTATGGTTCACATTCTAGCTGGCCCCAAGTGCGTGTTGTGGATGCGATTGATCCCGGTACGCCACCAGAGCCGCCAGTCGATGGCATCGTCGGCTGGGAAGCAACAAAGGTATACAACACGGGCGATAAGGTGAGCTATAAAGGCGCTACTTATGAAGCTAAGTGGTGGTCACAAGGTAATGAACCCACTCAAGGTGATCCTTGGAAGCTTATTACAGGTGAACCAACAGCGCCCACAACACCTGACCCTGTTGAGCCACCACCAGTGGTCAATGAGCCAGAACCGCCCGTCACGCCAGAGCCTACGCCACCAAGCAGTGATTTTTCAAGCTGGGTTGCAGGGGTTACTGTTGCAAAAAATGGCGATAAAATTACGCATAATGGAAAGTGTTTTATGGCTAAAAATAACCCCGGAGTATGGGAATCACCCACGCAAAGTAACTGGTTTTGGGATGAAATAAACTGTCAATAGAGAGTAACATTTAGCAAAAGGAGAGCAGCACGATCGAATTCGGTTGCTCCGCTCTCTTTTTGAACAGTCAAGTGGTTAAATTTACAATCTTAGTTTTCGTTAACGTTCTTTCCATTTTGTGTGCTACTCCACTAAAATCCGCGCGTAATTTTTATCAACATTTTTTAAGGTACTCGCGAATGTCTACTAAATTGGCCAATCCAGCGCCGCTAGGCCTAATGGGTTTTGGCATGACGACTATCCTGCTTAATATCCATAACGCAGGCTTTTTCCCTATCGACTCTATGATTTTGGCGATGGGTATTTTCTACGGTGGTTTAAGTCAAGTCATCGTGGGTATCATGTGTTTCAAACGTGGTGACACTTTTGGCACCACAGCGTTTACCTCTTACGGCCTATTTTGGCTCACATTGGTTGGCCTGATTGTCATGCCATACATGGGACTACCAGCAAGCCCTGCTCACTTTATGGGTTGGTACTTAGCGTTGTGGGGCATTTTCACTGGTTTCATGTTTATCGGTTCATTGTGCTACCCACGCGCTAAACAAGTGGTATTCGGCTCACTGACCATTCTATTTGCTTTACTAGCTGCGCGTGATTTCACTGGTAGCGAGCTTATCGGCACGATTGCTGGCTTTGAAGGCATCTTCTGTGGCGCAAGTGCGATTTATTTTGCAATGGCTCAAGTTCTGAATAATGAATATGGTCGTGTTATTTTACCGATTGGTGAAAAGAAAGCGCAAAACGCTGTTGTCGAAAAGTTGACGACACAAGAAATCGCAGCCTAATACGGGTTGATGAAAAAGAAAAAGGGTTAGCGTTTGCTAACCCTTTTTACGTTTACCTTGAATGCTTTTTGCTGATGAGCTTAGCTAATCCGTTAGGATGATGGTTGTTCAACACCCACGGAGCTTTCTTCTACGGTTGGTTCTTGTCCCGTTTTGCGTTTATATTTTCCTTCCCAATATGTCGCATTCTTAATGCCGAGTTTTACTGGGTTGAAAAGATACTCATCGACACCTTGTTTTTGTTGTTCTTCATAATCTTTGAGTGCTGCAATAGCTGGTTTAGCCATAAAGAAGATGATCAAAATCCCGACTATGTTTAGCCACGCCATCAAACCCACGCCCACATCACCCATTGCCCAAGCAAGGTTCGCGGTTCTCACTGTGCCGTAGAATACCGTTGCGATGATCACTACTTTAAGAAGGAACATCAGGCCATCGACTTTAAAGGTGCGGCGAATGTAAGCAATATTCGTTTCAGCAATATAGTAGTATGCCAAAATCGTGGTAAAGGCGAAGAAGAACAGAGCAAACGCAACAAAAGGTTTACCCACGCCCGGTAGTGCGCTCTCAATCGCCATTTGGGTAAATACTGGGCCATTGGCACTAATATCCGCCGCGATGTTCTGTACTAAAAATGCACCTTCTGCGCCGCCGTGTACGTTATAAGCACCAGTGATCAGAATCATGAACGCGGTTGCGGAACAGACCAGCAAAGTATCAATGTAGATAGAAAATGCTTGCACTAAACCTTGCTGCGCTGGGTGATCAACACTCGCGGCAGCCGCAGCGTGCGGTCCAGTACCTTGGCCTGCTTCGTTTGAGTAAACACCTCGTTTTACCCCCCAACCAATCGCAGCACCAATACCTGCCATTGGTGTGAACGCATCACCAATGATCATGGAAAAAATACGTGGTACTTCACTGATGTTAAGCAGGATGATAACAAACGCAGTAATGACATAGGCCAAAGCCATAAATGGCACCACGACCTGTGTGAAGTTAGCGATACGCTTAACACCACCAAAGATGATGAAAGCTAAAATAATTGACACTACGGTACCAGTAAAAATCTTAGCAAAAGTGAAGCTACCGATAGTGGTTTCAATGATTGGGCCAGCCCCAAAAGCCGCTTCTACGGCATTACCAATGCTGTTGGATTGCACGCCAGGTAAAAGCACACCACAGGCAAAGATGGTGGAAATGGCGAAGATCCATGCATACCATTTTTGTCCCATCGCTTTTTCGATGTAATAAGCGGGGCCACCACGGAATTCACCTTCATCTTCTTCTTTATAAATTTGTGCCAGAGTTGACTCAGCATAAGCAGTCGCGGCACCAAAAAAGGCCACTACCCACATCCAGAAAATAGCACCAGGGCCACCAAAACCAATTGCTGCGGCTACGCCTGCAATATTACCCGTACCGACGCGTCCCGAAAGTGAAACGGCCAAAGCTTGGAAAGAGGATATCCCTTTGGTTGAGCTTTTTCCGGAAAGAAGAAGTCGCCACATTTCAAAAAAGTGACGGACCTGAACGAATCGGGTCACAATTGAGTAGAATAAACCCGCACCAAGGCATAAATAAATTAGCGCCGGGCTCCAGATTATTCCATTCAGAAAATCAACAAATGACTGCATATGCATTTCCCTGTTTTAGTAGTTTTGGTGAGTGTTGTGTTTGCTTTGTGGGCAACATATTAATCTTTTTGTAACTTAGATGTTAATTTATTTGTCTGTGAATAATCGTTAGCGTGATGAGGAACACAAAATGCTAATGAAATGTTAAATAATAGGTGGGTTAATTAGAATTGGCTAAAATTTCAGCGCATATGGGTTGGTCACCCGAAAGGTTGGAAATTAAATTCTCTCGGATGAATCATTATGCATAATAACTTTCCACTAAGGTTTAGCTAATAATAAGCATTTTCTATTGTGACTAGTTGGTGAGGTAGCGAGAGAGATTCAACTCATGAATTGGTAAAGCACAAGTTTGCTCACTGACAATGTCGGCAAGAAGCTGTCCAGATCCGCAAGCCATCGTCCACCCTAAGGTTCCATGTCCGGTATTGGTGTAGAGGTTTTCAAATGGAGTGGAGCCTATAATCGGGGTCCCGTCAGGCGTCATTGGTCTAAAGCCTGTCCAGAATTCAGCTTGTGCTAAATCACCGCCTTGAGGAAAGAGATCGGTCACGACTTTTGCAATGGTTGCTTTGCGCGCATCAGGCAAGGCAGGATCAAACCCGGCTAACTCTGCCGTGCCCGCGACACGAATTCGATCCTCAAAACGAGTGATGGCCACTTTATATGTTTCGTCCATTACCGTTGAACGTGGGGACAGTTCGGCGTCGACAATCGGCAGCGTTAGTGAGTATCCTTTCACTGGATAAACAGGAATGGAGATACCCAATGTCGCCAGTAAAGCGGTAGAGTAACTGCCGAGTGCGACGACATATTTGTCTGCTTTTAGCTCACCTTTATCGGTTTGGACAGCGATGATCTTTTTGCCTTCAGTGGTTAATGTTTTTATTTGTGTATCAAACAGAAATTGCACCCCACGGCTTTTCGCGAGCTCTGTTAATTGTTGGCAAAACAGATAGCAGTCCCCGGTTTCATCGTCGGGGAGGTACAAACCACCTCGCAATTTATCGCGTACAAGAGCAAGCCCCGGCTCTTGCTTAATGCACCCATCGACATCAAGAAGCTGATAACTAATCCCACTTTGCTCGAGTAGTTTGATGTCCCTTTGTACCGCTTGTAGCTGTTTTTCGCTGCGAAATATTTGCAACGTTCCAAGCCGACGGCCTTGATATTGCAGGTTATGTTGCTGATTCAGGTCAGCCAAACAAACGCGGCTGTAATTGGCAATCGCCAGCATTCGGACTTTATTGATGTTGTAACGATCCTGCTGGCAGTTCAATAACATTTTACCCATCCACGCTAACAGCTGTGGGTCGATAGACGGTTTTATTTTCAACGGTGCATGCTCTTCAAACAGCCACTTTAATGCTTTTTGTGGGATGCCGGGTGCAGCCCAAGGGGAAGAGTAGCCATAAGATATTTGCCCTGCGTTAGCAAAACTGGTCTCTTTTGCACCTTGTGATTGGCGATCCACCACCGTTACTCGGTGGCCCGCTTGTGATAAATACCATGCGCTGGTTAGCCCGATGACGCCGCTACCTAAGACGATCACGTCCATTACTTGCTCCTAAGATAGTTGTTGCACGTAGTTTTATTGCTTTACCTTTTATTAACAATCGATATAAATTATCACCAGTGTTTAGAATATCTATAAGCAAAAGCGATGAAAGGTAATACCTTATCCATATTGTCGACATTTGTGAAAGTGGCGCAATACAACAGTTTTAGTGAAGCAGCAAAGAGTTTACATTTAACGACAGGAGCTATTAGTCAGCAGCTTATCCTGTTAGAGCAGAAGATCGGTTTTAAACTATTTGAACGGCATTCTCGTGGCATTCGCTTAACTGACGAAGGACGAACTCTTGCTAGAGTGGTGAAGCAGAATATTCAAGATATTGAAAGTACTATTGCCTATCTTAATCAAAGTCGAAATATTAACGAAATCAAACTGAAGTCAACCCCATCATTTGCATTTAAATGGCTTGTACCTCGTCTAGAAAACTTCCATAGAAAACATCCAGATATCCAAATTCAAATATTCGCTGAGGGAGCGCTGGTAGACAGTGACCGACGAGACTACGACTTAGCGATTGATTATGGTCCATTGCCCTACAAAAAAATGAACGCGGAACTGCTATTTGAAGAGTACCTGCTACCAGTGATGAGCGCAGCCTACCTGCAAGCTCATCCACAATTACAGCATAGCCATTATCAGCAAGAAAGCTGGAATGGTGTCGTGCTACTGCATGATGCTATGCCGTGGGCAAATGCGTCGCGAGATTACGAATGGCTTTATTGGGCGTCAGAAATGGGGGTAGACATAGCGACTCAACAAGGTCATTTTTTCAATCGTACTGATATGGCGATGTCGGCCGCAGAAGCCGGAGTTGGAGTTGCGATGGCTAGAATGGCATTGATTGATAATGAATTAGAAACAGAGCGTTTGGTTTCCCCCTTTAAACCGCTCAAAGCAAATGCGGGCTATTATCTGATACATAACGGAAAAAATGATTGTATTGCGGCGTTTATTCGCTGGCTTAATCAACAAACTTAAGTTTAGAAAAAGTGACTTGTTAGAATTTATCGCCCTTAACCGAAGTGCAGGGCGATTTCATACAGTTAAGTTAATATGGTGTCTGAAGAGTCAGCTTATTGTTCTTTCTCTTTGAGCAATTCATTAAACTCAATTCTTGCTGCTTGTGCTGCCTCTGAGGCTTGTAGTTTATGCTCACGAGCAGCCATTACTGCTTCTGTTAGACTTTGTATCTCTGTTAATTGATCTTCAGGAGCTTCCCCAAGTTCTAAACCATTCTCACCACGTGCCAGTGCTTCTAACCGAATCACTTTCTTCAACTTCCAGATTGCAGCTAGGCTTTCTCTTTCTTGTTCTGCCGCTGTCATTGCTTCATCTTTTAAGCGTTCGAATTTTGCTAATGCCATTCCCTCTCTTGACCAAGGGTCTACATCAGGGAAATCTTCGATATTGATGACTGGATCTTCGTAGCCTTCTTGGTGGGCTAAGTCTAGAGTTGCTGCTTTGATCCCTGAAATCATTAACATTACAGCAATGATGAGTAATGGCAAACCACCGACGATGGCTGCTGTTTGTAGGGTTGAGAGCCCCCCCATAAACAGTAAAACCGAAGGCATAAAGGATAGTACGAATGCCCAAAATAGACGATTCCAGCGTAGAGGATCTTCAGTCACATTATTTTGCACCACAGAAGCTAAAATAAATGAGATGGAGTCAAAAGTTGTTGCCGTAAAAATGATACATAAAATAGTGAAAACGGCAATCACTATGGTACTCATTGGCAGTTGTTCAAGTATGGCAAAAATCGCTTTAGTGGCGCCGTGTTGATTTAGAATCGATACCACGTCCAGCTGCCCCGTTAATTGCAACGATAATCCATAGTTACCAAGAACCATAAAATAGAGTGCACAGCCCATCGAGCCAAAGAAAATGGAACCTGCGACCATTTGTTTAATAGTGCGACCACGAGAAATTCGCGCAACAAATAAGCCCATGCTAGGTGCAAATACTAACCACCATGCCCAATAAAAAATGGTCCAATCTTGTGGGAAATGAGTATCTGAAAATGAGCCATATCCACCAAATGGTTCTGCCCATGTAGCCATGATAAAGAAATTTGACAGCATACGACCAATAGAGTCGAGGCCCGTTTCCAATATAAAGATCGTTGGGCCTGCGACTAAAATAAAGGCCAACAGCGCTAATGCTCCCCAGAAGTTGATGTTACTCAGAACCTTAATTCCGTCATCCATCCCTTTGTAGGACGAATAAGCAAATAATGCCGTACACAGTAGTAAGACCCCAATTTGGCTGGTGGTGGTAGAGGGGATTCCAAATAAGTAACTAATGCCTTCATTAATCAGCGGAGCTGCTAAACCAAGGGTCGTTGCTGCACCACCGAGTAAACCAAAAATGAACAAAACATCAATCAATTTACCTAATTTTCCGTAGCTTCTCGCTTCACCAATTACTGGCATTAATGCTGAAGATATTTTCAGTACTGGCTGCTTACGTACGTAGAAGAAATAGGCAATCGGCAGAGCAGGTATAAGATATATGGACCACGCTATTGGCCCCCAGTGGAAAATGCCATATGTAGCAGCCCAGCGGATTGCTTCTTCACTGCCCGCTTCCAATTGGAAGGGAGGATTTTGATAATAGTATGCCCATTCGATGGTGCCCCAGTATAAAATACTGGCTCCAATTCCCCCACAAAATAGCATGGCGGCCCATGATCCCGTTGCAAATTCAGGTTTGTCGTCAGCATCACCAAGTTTTATTTGGCCAATATCACTGAAGATAATGTAAATCATAAAGAAAAAAGCCGCTAAACCAAGTCCAAGATAGAGAAACCCTAGTTTATCGGTCATAAAGGTTTTGGCGACGCTGATCCAGTATTCCCCTTGTGTTGGCCAAACCAACAGCGGCACGATTACTGAACACAGTAGAGCAAGCGCACCAAAAAAAGTGGGTTTGTCGATGAGTTCAAAGTGTTTTTTCATAAAATTCTCTAATATCCATTTGCTGAGAAAGAGCAAAAAGTCTCGTAAATTGGAGAGCAATACTATGAGCTTATCTGATTATGACAATTAGAATTTCATATGGTAACGACTCATTATATTTGTAATATATGTTTGGTGAATAAATAAGTAAGGGCAGGGTTATTCATTGGATGGAATGACTGTTCTGTTAACCTTTTATTTCGGTCATCTTATAAGTCTTTAACGTTTTAATCAGTATAAGTAATAAGGTATATGGCCGTGCTGATAGGCTAAATAGCGTCGGTATATTCAAATTAGCTGAAAATCATCAGCAAATTTGTTGTGGTTTCTATGCTCTTTTGGCGTAGTACACTGCTTAAAAATCAAGAGGAGTTATTTTATGTTTCATGCCCATGTTTATTTTGATCTCGCAGATCAAGCGAAAGCACAACGCGTACAACAAAAAATTGCCCAACAACGACATGATGTACAAGCCATGTTTGGCTTAGTACCAAGGCTTGTTGGCCCGCACTTAAAGCCGATGTTTGAAGTACACCTTGCTGACAATAGCCACGGATTTATTGAGTGGCTAGATGAACATCGGGAAGGTCTTAGCGTGTTAATCCATCCGGTTTCTGGAGACGATAGGTATGACCATTCTCAGGGGCAAGTTCTGTGGTTAGGAGAGACTTTAGGGGTGAACTTAGCCGTATTGCGTTAGAGGATGCCTATCAAATTAATAGCCACAGTGAATTAGTGTTTAATGCTCATCTTGTCTAGTCTGTACAGAACGCAGCAGAAACAATAATCGTGGCAAGGTTTTGAAGAAAAAGGTTTTTCGAACAAGTCGTGACCGCAGGCTCATCACCTCTCGTTGTTATTGTATATACATGATGTTGTTCTAAGTTTTGTTGCATTTGAATTTAATACAGTGAATGTTCAGCCAATATCGACCGTGCTGAGTGTTTTTAGAATAAATCAAGCACACTTAAATAGCCGCAGTAATGCGAAGCAAGGAGAACGCAATGGAGAATAAAGGTATGAATTCGGGCGGTAAATGCCCTGTCATGCACGGCGGAGTAACCTCTGCTGAACTATCGAACATGGATTGGTGGCCAAAAGCACTGAATCTTGACATTCTTCACCAGCACGACGTGAAAACCAACCCAATGGGGGCGGATTTTAATTACCGCGATGCGCTAAAAACATTGGATGTTGATGCCTTGAAAAAAGATCTCAAAGCACTAATGACCGATAGCCAAGAGTGGTGGCCTGCCGACTGGGGGCATTACGGCGGTTTGATGATCCGCATGGCATGGCACTCCGCGGGTACTTACCGAATTGCAGATGGTCGCGGTGGTGCGGGCTCTGGCAACCAGCGTTTTGCTCCGCTTAACTCGTGGCCTGATAACGCCAATTTAGATAAAGCTCGTCGCTTATTGTGGCCAATCAAACAAAAATACGGCAACAAAATCAGTTGGGCGGATCTGATGATCTTGGCGGGTAATATGGCTTATGAATCCATGGGGCTTAAAACCTTTGGTTTCGCTTTTGGTCGTGAAGATATTTGGCACCCAGAAAAAGACACTTATTGGGGCTCAGAAAAAGAGTGGCTAGCGCCAAGTGGCGGAGAAAATAGCCGCTATTCCGGTGTGCGTGATCTAGAAAACCCGCTTGCTGCCGTGATGATGGGCCTGATTTATGTAAACCCTGAAGGCGTTGACGGTAATCCAGACCCGCTTAAAACCGCACATGACATGCGCGTCACTTTTGAGCGCATGGCAATGAATGATGAAGAAACCGTGGCGCTGACAGCGGGTGGGCATACGGTGGGTAAAGCGCATGGTAATGGTAGCGCTGCGAACTTAGGGCCAGATCCTGAAGGGGCGGACTTGCACGAACAAGGCTTGGGTTGGAATAACCATGCCAGTCGTGGCATTGGCCGTAATACCGTCACTAGTGGTATTGAAGGTGCATGGACTACGCACCCAACCCAGTGGGATAACGGCTTCTTCCACCTGTTGTTTACCTACGAATGGCAACTGACGAAGAGCCCTGCTGGCGCGTGGCAGTGGGAGCCAATCAACATCAAAGAGGAAGATAAACCGGTTGATGTGGAAGACCCAAGCATTCGTTATAACCCTATGATGACCGATGCCGATATGGCGCTGAAGATGGATCCTGAATATCGCAAGATCTCAGAGCGTTTCTACAAAGACCCAGCGTATTTCTCTGAAGTGTTTGCGCGAGCTTGGTTTAAGCTTACTCACCGTGATATGGGGCCTAAAGCGCGTTACTTTGGCCCTGATGTTCCGGCAGAAGATCTCATTTGGCAAGATCCCATCCCCGCAGGTCGTAAAGATTATGATGTGGATGCAGTAAAAGCAAAAATAGCGGCCAGCGGCTTAAGCATCAGTGAGATGGTCAGCACCGCATGGGATAGTGCTCGTACTTTCCGTGGTTCCGATAAACGTGGTGGCGCTAACGGTGCGCGCATTCGCTTGGCTCCTCAAAAAGATTGGCAAGGTAATGAGCCAGAAAGACTCAGCAAAGTGTTGGCTGTTCTGGATAAAATTGCTGCTGATGCGGGTATTAGCATCGCCGATACCATTGTTTTGGCGGGTAACGTCGGTGTTGAACAAGCGGCCAAAGCGGCAGGCGTTAATATTACTGTGCCTTTTACTACCGGACGTGGTGATGCAACGCTTGAACAAACGGATGTGGAATCGTTTGATGTGCTTGAGCCACTGGCGGATGGTTTCCGTAACTGGCAAAAGAAACATTACGTGGTTAACCCAGAAGAGATGCTGTTAGATAAAGCGCAACTATTGCGCCTGACCGCCCCAGAAATGACCGTATTGATTGGTGGATTGCGAGTGCTCGGTACAAACTATGGCGGCAGTCAACATGGTGTATTGACAGACCGTGTTGGGGCGTTGACTAACGATTTCTTCGTTAACCTCACCGACATGAATTACACTTGGAAGCCAACAGGCCGTAACTCTTACGATATGGTTGAGCGTAAGAGCGGTAAAACAAAATGGACAGCGACTCGTGTTGATTTGGTGTTTGGCTCAAACTCCATTTTGCGCTCATACGCTGAAATTTACGCGCAGGACGATAACAAAGAGAAGTTCGTCAAAGACTTTGTCGCTGCTTGGACCAAAATCATGAACGCCGATCGCTTCGACGTGTTGTAAACCCTCTTCACTCAGTAATCTTGATATTAAGGCCCTCTTAGCGAGGGCCTTGTCGTGCCTCGGTTTTCTCTCTAAACGGCTTGTTTATAAAAGACTGGTCCCTAAAAAACGAGTGTTTCTAAAAACAGACGGAACCTGAAAACAGATGGTATCTAAAAAATAGAGGGCATCTAGGAAGCATCACACAGCGATATATTTTATTGTAATTCCAAGTGCGCCAGTGTTTTGAAGTGCTTGAAGGTTTCGCATTGCGACAGACTTTTGCCTAATTTTTTATTAATCAGCACTTGGAAAAGATCATACAGCCCCATCGCTTCTTCATAGTCACATTTACTTAAGGCGAGGAAAAAGATCAGATAGGCTTTTTCACCATTGCCCCATTCAATTCCACGCGGTGCAGCGACGGTGTAAACCATCGAACGTTTAGCAAAGAGTTCAATTGAGTGAGGTAGAGCAATGTATTCGCCCATCATGGTTGAAACCAAACTCTCTCGCTCTTGCAGTGAAGCTCGGTATCCTTCCTCTACCAACTCTGTTGATTCAAGATGCGAGCAAACCTGTTCAAAGAGGTGTGATTGCTCAATGACGTCATCAAGGTAGAGAAATTGAGCCTTGGAAAAATACTTATCCAAAAGATAAGAGTGCGTGCGATCAACCAACACTTGTTTGCCCAGTTCTTCCAATTGATGTTGGGTAGGGAAGGGGTCAACCACAAAGCTCTGAATCTCTCTATTGGCTAAGGGCATGGTGGTAATAATGAGGTCCGCTTGCGTGGTATCAGCGGTGATCAACTGTTCAGGGGAATAAACCGTTTTCATATCCAATTGCGGATACTGGCGGCGGATGATCGCTTCTAGCCCAAGTGTTGCGGCATTACCGGCGTCGCAATACAGGAGCGCTTTGGGTGTACGGTGACCTAAATGGTAATTACGTTCAAGCCCCACACCAATGTGAATCACAAGATAGCCTATTTCGTGCTGTGTCATGCAGTGACCCGTCTCTCTGATCCAGTCTGCGATGGCCGATAAGGTAATACTGTAAGCGAGTGGGTAGTGCTGTTTGATATGCTCGGCCAATGGGTTAATTGTGGCGACATGATGTTTGACACGAATGATCATATGGCAGACGTGGTTGTGAAGATCGCGGCGTAATAGTGCATCGTCACGCACATCGTAAGGGTAATTTTGATAGATATAGTCAAAGATGTGAGTGACTAGAGCATCGGCTTCATGCTGTACACTCTGGCTAAGGAGTGCTTGATTCGTCGCAATTCTCGCTTGAATGTGAATCGCCAAGGCGGCAATTTCATGGTTATTGGCGGGTAACAGCATCGGTAGCGCAGAAAATAACGCTTTGGCAATTGGTAGCGTCGTTTCATGAACATCGTTTTTAGAAAATTCGGTAAGCTCTTTGCCACACGCGAGCCTGTGCAGTGTGACGGCGGCATAAAGGGTTAACCAACGCAGCCCAATATCATTGATATAGAGTGTATGGTTGGTCAACACTTCACGAAAGCGCGCTGCAAAAATTTGCTGAGATTTTTCAGGGAAAATCGTACTAATAAAGCCCAGAGCTTGTTTTGTCTCTTTTTGTTCGATGTAGATAAGTTGTGTTAAACGGGAGCGAATCGCCATTTCTGGGCCTTGGATCAGCATGCCCAAACGAGGTTTACTTTCAATCGATAAACCAAACGTGGCCAGTTGGCTGCGTACATCAACCATATCATTTTGAATAACGGTACGGCTTAGATTCCATGTCTCGGCCAATTCGTCAATTTTTACGCCTTGTTCTGCCGTTAATAGCAGTACTTGAATCTGGATGATGCGCTCTTTACTGGTCCTTGGAATCGTTTCTGCATTTTGCACCCTCGATAAAAAATGCTCGAAAGTTGATGGGTTGTAGATATTGAGTTGGTAACCGGAACCGCGCTGGTGGAGAAGATGTGCGCCATGATTGACCATCACATTATTGAGCAGCGCGACATCGGTGCGTATGGTGCGTGTCGAAACATTAAGCCGTTGCGCAAGTTCGTCCTGAGTCAAAGGCGAGGCGGATACAGCATCCAACAAATGAATTAGGCGAGGGTGCGGTAGCTTGTACATCATCGATTCCTATTCCAGCATGAACAGCGCTATCTAAAAGGTAAAATGCACTAAAGGCAATAGATAGCCAACTCTTTGTTATGCCGGAGCACATGCTCCGGCGTCGGTGTTATGAATGTGCCAGTTGTTTTTGAGTCATGGCCAGCAGGGTTTTCACATCCTCGGGGCGAGTCTGTCCGGTTTTCTCATCGATGATTGAGCTATAGATATGTGGAATGACTTTTTCTACACCCGCATCGAGAGCGATGCGTAAGATCTCTTCAAAGTTGTCCAAATCAATACCACCAGTAGGCTCTAACCAAAAGTGGTGACGAGCACAGGCGTTGGCAACTTCTTGGTACTCAGCTTTGCATTTTAGCCCCTGCATTGGGAAGAATTTGACCGAGCTGCAGCCCATATCTTGCAACATGGCAATCGCCGTATCAACGGGAACAACCGCTTCTTCCATACCTGAACTTTTCGGGCCAGTTGAGATTTTAACCAAGCCAACAGTGCCTGATGGTGAAATCAAACCATTCACGATAGTGTGATTTTGACCTAGAGCTTGACGCGTAGCCCCCACACCAGTAAAGACTTGATTGACATGCTGAGGCTGTAGTATTCCGGCTAAAGCCGTCACCATATCCGATTGTTTCGGATCCCCTGCGCCAAGGCCAATCGATAAAGCATTCTCGATTTTTTCAGCGCACGCTTTCATATCAGCCGCAGCACTTGCGGTATCTGGGTAATCTTTCGAGAGCATACCGACCAACACATGGCCTTGTGCGGCTTGATAAATATCAATTGCATTCTGATGAGAGCCCGCCAGCACATTGAGACATAAACGGTTAGCGTAAAAATTAGGGCTTAAAGACATTCTAATGACTCCTGATTCAGTTGGTTCATGGCGCTAAGAATAAGTTCAAGTTGATGAGATGAAACACTGCGGACATCAAATTCCACCGAACCCTCATTGGATTTGTAAGCGCGGCAGTAAATCGCTGGGTTACCATTTTGGAGGCGTGTGACGGCTTCATTAGCGCTGATACCAAATTGTTTGGCATCAAAACTCACTTCTGCACGTGCGATATCTCGGCCTGCACTGTCCCAAACCACGCGCGCGCTTATCCCTTCAATACGGTTTAACCCCTCGATAAATGGTGTCATTTTATCCACCATTTGTTGGCCGGTTTCTTGTTGGCGGCTTAAGTACAACTCAATGGCATGCGTTAGGCCTAAAATGCCTTCTTTACCGACTTTCATAGCACGGCCAATCCCTGCAGATTGCTGCTTAACCCATTCCACATATTGATGTTTCCCAATCACTAAACCGCTGGTTGGGCCTTCAATCGCTTTCGCACCACTGTAGATAACCAGATCAGCCCCTTGCTGATAATAGAGTTGTAGATCCTCTTCTGCTGCTGCATCAACAATCAGCGGAAGCTGGTGGTCTTGAGCCACTTTGGCCGCTTGTGCCACGGTTAACATGCTTTTTTGCACGCAATGGTGCGATTTAATGTAGAGAATGGCGGCGGTATTGGGGGTGATTGCCGCGGCTAATTGTTCTGCGCTGCATTCATTAGCCCAACCGGCCTCAATCAGGTTACCGCCGCCAAGATTTACCATGCTGCCAACCGGGGCACCATAATTGACGTTATGCCCTTTGGGGATCACAATATCCGTTGCGATCGGGTGCGTTTTTGCATGCAGATGCTCAAGCAGATAAGGGTTACCACGCACAATGACTGCCGCGACACTCTGTGCAATTCCCGCTGAAGCGCATGAGACGACGACTGCATTTTCAACTTGCAGCAAACGAGCAATATATTGGCCAGTTTTGTTCACCAAATCGCTCATTTCAAAGTAGTTGTTCATCCCAAAACAGACAGTCTGCTCCACTTCGGGTTGCGGAGTAGAAACACCAAGAGCTGTCATACGGCCAGATGCGTTGATCACTTGTTTCAAGTGATATTTTTCAAGAATGGAAGACATAATGCTGTTGTCCTTGTTCAGTCAATACAAGCTTGCCGTCAATAATGGCAGCAAGAGGCGTAAATCTCTGTTGTCCAGTTCGATACTGGTGATGAGTATCGGTGTAGTTAACCGACGCTTTATTGATGGTGTAGAGCGTTAAATCGGCATCATAGCCTGCAATTAAGTGCCCCTTTTTCGCTAGGCGAAGTGCTTGCGCTGCTTGACTCGTCACGCGCTCAATGATCTGCTCATGGGATAATCCGAGCGTAAAAAACATCGACATCAGGTGGGCAAGACCGTAAACCGGGCCATTGAGCCGGTTTTTACAGTAAATGTCAGAACTGATTGTATCGGGCAAAATCCCTTGTGCGATTGCCTGCTCCGCCACCTCAAAACTGAAACTGGCACTGCCGTGGCCGATATCAAGTTTCAGGCCTCGAGCTCTGGCCTGCTGAACGCTGCTTTTTATTTCCCCATGACAATCAAGAATGCGGTTAGGCTTGCCATTAAAGCAGTGAGTGAGAATATCGCCTTTGCCCAGCAGAGCGACAATCTCATCCAAATCTGGCGGCGCATTACCGACGTGCACCATCAATGGAACGCAGCCGCATTGCTGTTGTAATGCTTTGGCTGCATGAAGTGGCATTAAGCCATTGTGGCCGACAACACTACCGCTCATGCGTGCTTTTAAGCCGACAATAAATTCGGGATGACGAAGCAGTGCTTGCTTTGCGCTATCCAGATCAATGTCGTTAGCATCGGCCAGTTCATTTTGGCGCAACAAGCCAATTTTCGAGATGTTAAGTAGTGCGTGCACATGGGTTGTGCATTGCGCTGCAAGCTGCGCAAAATCATCCACATCGTTTGTGCCTGTGCTGCCCGCATCAATGACAGTCGTCACGCCACCGGACACCCCAACGTTATCGGGGTGGTCGTTATAAATAGGCGAGTTCGGATAGCAGTGAGTGTGGCCGTCAATCCAACCAGCACTCACAAAAACGTCATGATCTAAATCGACGGTCTGTTTTGCCAATGAACCAGCAAGATCGCCCACCGCCGCTATTTTGTTGCCCTGAAGGGCGATATCGATACTACACCCACCCGCTTGTTGGGCATTTTTGATCAGGATGTCATACATAATTTGCATCTCACGCTCTTCGCTCATCGGCGCGAAGAGCGATTCTCAGTAGAATTTAAACCCCAGCTTGTTTTACAGTGCGATAGGAAAAAGAGCTCCTAACGCCATCGCTCCGAGAATTGCACCACCCGTAATCGGTTTACCCCACACATAGAAAATTAATGCGCCACCTAGAGAGCCGATCCCAATCGGGATAGAAGCGGCCATCGCAGATAAAATGATCAATGGTCCAAGAAAACGGCCGGAGCTATTGCCTGCTCCCATCATCACATCAGCCCCGTAGGTTGAATCGCTTTGGTTGATGGTAAATTTACGTGCCAGCACAATTAAGCCACCAATCGCCAAACCAGCGAGCATGCCTGTGATTAACGAAGCGGTGAAATTTTCAAGAGGATAAACAATGCCAGCACCCAGTAGTAAAGCTGGAATCCCTAAACCCACACCGGTTTGCACTGCGCCACCGATATCCAAAATGCCCACGAGCGAACCTTCAATGATGCGTGCAAACAGAAAGCTTGCACCAAAAGCGGCCACCGCACCGTACGCGCCTGTATCCATCCCTGCTCGCAGCATGGAAACAAACGCCACTTCGTTAAAAGCACCGACACCGTATAAGTAGTACATGTGCGTTCCGGCAAAAACCCCGGCTGAAAGCAAGCCCACGAAAATCGGGAAAGACCAGTCGGCATACCAAAAGTTGTGTTTCATTTTTTCGTCCATGGTCAACTCCTTATTTGCCACTGATCATGAGATGGATGTTTTCAAGCCACAAAGGAACTTGCATATGGAAAGCTTCGATAAATTTCATGTCGAACCCGCGGAAGAAAGCACTTAACGCAAACAGTGCAATAATCGCCGCCATCATGATCTGGGTTACTTTGTTCCAACCACTCTCTTCAACACCTTTACCAATCAAAATACCCAGCACCAAACCAGGAACGGCGTTGCCCATGATCATTTGCGCTAAACCACCAAAGATAGTGGCCCAAAAGCCCGATTTCTTACCCGCTTCAATTGCCGCTAGCCAGAAAATAACCGGCATGACGGTATTCACCAGTAAGTTTGCCGCTGGTACTAATACCTTTACCGCCGTGACTTGCAGCGCCGCAGGAACGGCCGCCGCCGTTGAGTTAAGAAACGCAACCACAATCGCACCGATAATGGCGCAAGCAATGCCCATTCGTTTTGGATCATGCAAGGTAGTGGCAAGGTCGCGGTTTTTTATCATCAGCGCCGCCGCGCCCCAGTTCGGGATGATGCGGTGGTCAACATCTTGAGTGAATGCCCCTGCCGCAACCGTTGAGGCCCAAGCATTAAAGAAGAATCCAAGCCCAAAAGAGAAGTGAGAGGCAGGGTCGCCTTCACACGAGTTCAACTCTCCCAGAGTACGAAATGCACCCATACCTTGGATAGTTGGAGCATGGAACATCCTTGCCGCGCCTACTCCAACGCCGATACCGACTAAGCCACCAATGATGATGGACTTAAAGAGAATGATAAGAAACATGTCAGGGATCCTTATAGTGACCTGTTAACGTTTGAAATCGACCTGTTCCACATCGATGTGGGTCAGGCTGACCGTAACCTCTAGCTTGACGCTGTATTGGCGTCGATCTCTTGCAAGAAAGAAGAAAAGGAATTTCTCTCGCTTTACTTTCTCTTCTGCTTGCAAAACGTTGACGTCTAACGGCTCAATCCGGAGGAGGACTTTTGCGTTATTCTTAAGTAACGTGGGTTGTACTTGGCTTAAAGCCGCGGCAAAAGCCTGCTGCTTTGTTTCGCCCTTGCCACTCACAGTTACCTTAGTGGTTAACTGCTCTTTCATGCTTTGACGCCATGCTTAGCCACAAACGCCTTCACCAGTTTTTCGCCCAGCTCTTCTTTATCCATAAAGCCGAAACCCAAAACCACACAGCCTTCATTGATCGCGGTTATCCCTTCCTCAACAGAGCGCATTCCATAACGGCATTGATAGCCATATTTTGTTTGCGCTGTGATAGCACCTGCGCCGCCGCTGCCGCAAAAAGAGATCCCTAAATCGGCTTGCTGCTGTTGCATGACATCACCTAACTTCATGTCTGCGGCCATGCCGGGAATAACGGTCACTTCAGCGCCTGCCGCTTGAGCACCGGCTCCTACTTTCTGACCTTTGCCCATGCGATCACCAATAACGACTTTGATTACTGACATGTTGTTTCTCCTGCTGTTGGGTTTAATTCGTTTTCTTTAGCTACTTCAAAATGGACCGAAAGCAGATGCGCTTCTTCATAAGCGAGGTTCTCCATCCAACGACACACTTGCTCGGCCAAGGTGAAACAAATGGGAGAGATTTCATCAAACATCTCCATATCGAGTTCAGGTAACGATTCACCGCTAAATGAGCGCCAAACCATCGCTTTGATGTGTGTTTCGAGCATTTTTTTCTGTAGCGAATCGGGGTAGATAGCGTGTGAATTAAGCAAGGCAATGGCTCGTTCGGTGAGCGACAAGCCAAGCTCTATAATCTGTGCATCATCCATGCTAATGGGTTGAGAGTTTTGCACCGTGGGATTCTCCAAATGTTTAGCTTGGAGAAGAAAATAGCGTAAAAGGGAGCAAGGGTGGATAAGCCCTATTTCCACTTCCAAATGGAAATAAACCGTGGCCAGTAACATTCGCGCGGTTTTATGTGATGTGTGAATAAGATTTATGGGAATAAATGCGCTAAAAAGGTGATTTGAATCGCTATTTCAAGCGCAAATTTATCGTCTCTTTATTTGCTGCCTGTCACAAAACAACTGGTGGTTATTTTGGTTTTATGTTTATTTTCCCAATCGAGCGTCAGGAAGCACGCAATATTAACGGAGGATGGCTTTGAGCCGAGCAAAAGTACGCATGCTGTCGGTTGCGAGCATGGGAGCGTAGTCAGCGTTTTGTGCCTCAAGCTGATAATGGTTTGGTCCTATTTTGCGTATTACGCGTAGCAAGTAGTGGTTATCACCCGTTTCATCTTGAGTTTCAATCGCCATGACCAGATTAGAAATTGAACCTGCGCTCTTTGGTGTGACCCATTCAAGTAGTAGTAAATCACCATCTTGAATCGGGTTTTTACCTCCATTCATTGAGTTACCTGAAGCGGGGGCAATGAAATGTCTTGTTGGATCAAGCTTACCGTAACCAGCGGCGACTAAATATTGCTCTTGCGTATCATGAGTACCTTGCTTGAAATGACCGCAAGCAATTTTTAGATCGGGGTAGAGAGGCAAATAGGTACCTTTTTCGCCTGCTTGGTTTGGCAACGGAAGGATCTTGGCCGAAGTTTGGATTGGCTTCGAGTTTGAGTGCGCTTCTTGCTTACTGACTCGCTGTATGTATTCGGCAAAGCGCAAATCGACAAGTTCTTGAATAAGATCATGAAGCTGTGGCAAATCGGCATTGTCTACAGCAAAAGTGGGTACAAAGCGATGATTATCCACCTTAAACCATGCATGGCCAGAAGAGTCTGGGCTTGTAAACGCTTTGACTGGGTTGCGATTCCAGTAATTTAGCCATTCGGATCCTGTGGCGCTAAATTGCTTGGCTTGTTCGGTGAGATCTCGTCGCATCAAATCAGGTCTACGTGATAACACTTTATGACTTTGAATCGCTAGCTCATTCAATGTTGGGGGCTTTCTCAAACCATCAAGCTCTAATAGTGCTTCAAGTAAAACGGCTTTAAAGCATTTGCTCATCGCTGTGATTTCGACTGCTTTGAGCAAAAACTCGTCATATTTCGTCAGTCGTTGAGTCAGTGATAAGTCACTTTCTTGGTCTGCCACGAACCTAAACCAACTTTTCATCGAGCGGCGTACTTTACTGAGATCATAGCCATGGTGGAAAAATTCGGCGGCACTTGGTCGGTGTGCGAGCTGATGCTTAAGATCTTGGTAATCTTCAGCCGCAGTTGAACGTATCTGTTTTGCTAAGGTTTGCCAAAATTGCAGCAGTTGTGGATCAAAGTTGACATAGCAACCGGCCGCTAACGAAGTGGTTTGGTTGGTCGCTTTGACTATTTCTTTCAGTGAACCCACATTGAGTAGGGTTGCGGGCCGATTTAAAAATGAAGAGTGATTACCGATAAAATCTAACACCATTAATTGCTGTTTACCTGTACTCGGAGATTGGCGCAAACCGCGGCCTAATTGCTGTAAAAAGAGTATTTTTGATTCGGTGGGACGAATCATCAAAATGGTATCAATCGCTGGTAGATCGGTTCCTTCATTGAACAGGTCGACAGAAAAAAGAATGTCGATACTTCCTTCATTCAACTGTTTTAAGGCGTCGTTTCGACGTATTTGAGAGTCACTATAGACGGCGATAGCGCGAACGCCTTGTTTGGAAAAGTATTTCGCCATGTAATCGGCATGACGTTTAGAAATACAGAAAGCTAATGTGCGCTGTTGTTTTCTGTCAAACCAATGGTGATAAATATGTTCGGCACGCTGCTTGGTCGCAAATGCACTGTCCAAAGCTGTAGAGTCAAATTTGCCATTGCGCCAAGGGATTTCTTGATAATCGACGAATTGATCGTAAATACCGTAGTAATGAAATGGCACTAAAATTTTCTCATCAATGCCATGCACCAAGTTACGCTCAAACACTAAATTGTTGTCGCAAAGCGATAATATATCGGCTTGATCAGAGCGCTCGGGTGTTGCAGTTAAGCCTAAAAGAAATGCTGGTTGGAAATAAGCGAGTAAATCTCGGTAACTACGCGCACTCGCGTGATGAAATTCATCGACAACAATATAGTCAAAATCATCGGCTTTGAAGCGCGCTAACTGCGCTTTTTTACCTAAGGTGGCGACTGAAGCAAAAAGATAATCAGCTTTCTCTGTTTTTTCAGCTCCGTTGTATAAGCCAGTTTTAGCGTTAGGTATTAATTTACTAAATGTGCTTTCAGCTTGAGTCAGAATCTCTTCTCGATGGGCCACAAACAAGACGCGTTTTGCTTGCATCTGTTGAGCATCAAAAGCGGCTAACCATGTTTTTCCCATTCCAGTCGCTAAGACAACCAAGCCACGTACATAGCCTTGCTCACGGCTCTGGTTTAGCGCTGATAAAGCCAACACTTGCATTGAGTTTGGGGTAGGGATCTCCGGTGCTTCATCGGCTCCATCCAACAGTGTTAATGAACGTTGCATTGACAGTTTTTTGTAGCGCAGTAAGTAGTCGTCTATCCAGTGATGGGAGAGAGCCATACTCTGTTCATGAGAAAAAATAGCTGAAAACTGCTCACGAATATATTCAAATTCTTGCGCTGCGGGTGAAGTGGCTGGTTGCTCAAAATCGTGGCGTAAAGCCCACTCATAGCTTTGTAGTAATGCTGTTTTACTGATGTTATTTGAACCGACCCAAGCACAACCTTCACTGATGATCCCTTGTTCCGTTTTAACAAAAATGTAGGATTTCATATGAAAGCTATGTTGACTTTCACAAGTAAAAATACGGCATTGCGCTCCACGTTCCGCCAATATCATAAGGCGTCGTAATGCGACTGGGTGGGTTATTGCTAGATAGTCCGAAGTCAGTAATTTGAGTGAGGCTCCACTTTTTAGAGCGTCAAGAATAGGGTCAAATAGTAAATCCAATCCGGAAGGTTGAACGAAAGAAACCGAGATCTCTATTTCACTAGCGTGGTTAATGGCTTGGATTAACTTAGGAAGTAGCGGGTCTTGTTTCCCTCCCGCACTTAATTTTGGACCGCTATATAAAGTGGCTAGACCCTTGTTTCTATGAGCGCTCATCGCTCTTCACTTTTTATTAAAATAGCATTCAACCACTGTTCGTTTTGGCGATCCGTTCTTAAATCATTGGTTATCCAGATTTTTGCCACATTCAATGGGGCATGAGCGATCCACTGTGCTAAACGTTGTTCATCACCGTTGGTAAATCGACGGCCATCACGTTCCACTTCCCCTGTTCCATATTTAAAAGAACAATATAAAGGGGCTAATGGTTTTAGCTGAGAAGCTAAATGAGTAAAGGTATCTGGAAGATCCAATTCACCAACATGCAGTAACGATGCGCAAGCCCAAATACCATCAAAAAATTGATCACTTTGAAAATCAGCAAAGGTTGAAACGGTGACCGGAATTTGAAGCAGTTGAGATGCTAAGCTTGCTAATTCTTCACTGGCGTCAAATGCCACCACTTTATAACCCTGCTCAATGAAACTTTTTGCATCTCTGCCAGAACCACAACCAGCATCAAGGATGATGCCCCCTTTTGGAATATGAGGCGTAAAGTGTTCCATCAGCGAATGGGTATCTACTTCTTTGGTTGATGCAAAAAACAGTTGGGCATTTTGGTTGTAGAACTCGATAGACATAATCGCTCCTCAAAGTGAACGCTATTCTAACTATCTAATACCAAAGGCTCAATTGATTGCAGTACAAGTGTGATCAACTGAGTTGTTTTAAGTTTTTCGTGCGCAGACAGTTAGCCTAAAGTTGCCATAGAACTCAAGTGATGTTCTATTCAATAAGAATGACTAATTAACCATCAATATTATTAATTTCACTTATTCCACAGAGGGCTTTACTCTGCACTTCGGCTTCAATTTGAATGAGAAAGAAAAATATGACAGCGATTACTGATTTAGAGGTTTTACTGCAATCCATGTCACCCGAGTTGGTGGGCGGAAGTTATGTGTTTTTTACTGTGCAAGGGGCATTAGCCGATTATTTGCATTTAGAACCCGTGGCGACATTTCAAGAGCGTGAAGGGCTGACCTTGGTCGTTGAGCAGCAAAAGGCCGTTGCGGCGCAGCTCGATTTTGAATCGGTATTCAGCTTAATTACGCTGACGGTTCATTCAAGTTTAGAGGCGGTGGGTTTAACGGCCGCTTTTGCAACTAAGCTAGCTTCGTATGGCATCAGCGCTAATGTGATGGCGGGCTATTACCATGACCATATTTTTGTGCAAAAAGAGAAGGCAGAAAAGGCGATGGCGGCACTCAAAGAGTTCGCACAATAATGATTTCCTTGCTACCTGCAACTCCAAGTTGTTTGGTTATAAATATTCAAAATAGCATAGTTTGATGCAACCAATCGGTTAAGGGTAGAGGATAAGTGTATGAGTAATATGGTAATGAAAGTGAAGACGGCATCTGGTCGGCAAGTGACCTATCATCGGAATTTAACGGCGCTGCGCCAGTCGTTTGACCAAGCTGGGATTCGTTACCAGTTGATTGAGACGAAAGTGGTTGCGGTTCGTTCTCCTCGCTGAATGAGTTAGCGTACGTCAGTTAATTTTCATTCAGGGATGATTGAATGTGTCAAAAGGGGAGTGGTGATGCGTTTGTTGAGTTTGCAGTTTTGTTTCCAAAATTGAGAAACATATTTTCGAGAATAAGCGTGTATTGATAAGAGTCTTTTCTAGGATTTATACCGAATGCCGTGATATTATCCTGCGCCCAACGGTCAGGTGGTGGGTTTATAAACCACTACAGGCCTTATTAGTAGCAGATAGTTTCATTGTTGTGGATGATGATTCTATGTAAAAAGAGACCGTATTTTGCTTGATATATTACGCGAAGTATTAGGATGGACATCTGTCGCATTCTATATATCACTCACTATTTTTAATTCGATGAAGTTTACTCGCTATGCTGCATTTGCTTCGGCTGCGAATGACATTGCTTGGTCAATTTTGATGGGCTGGTGGCCTAAAGTCATCCTTAACCTGTCGGTTGGTGCCATTAACGCATATCGATATGTGAAAGATTTTACTAACACCAGCAAAATGGTGATCAATTCTGCTGCGGCTTTGATGGCGAGCGGTATTCTTTATATTGCTTATGTGGCCGTAAGCAGCTTTATCAATAACCCCACACTTGCCGAAGCCTTGCAGTTTGGCGATCTCGCGTTAATTTTGTTGGCACTGTATATGACTGACCTGAAAAGGTTCCGTTTGCTCATGTTCTTATCGGGGTTTGTTGGTATGGCTGCCTATTTCGGTAACCCACAAATGATGATTATCAAAGCGTTGGTTATTGGCATTATGGCTTACAAGCTTTTCCGCGCCGATAAACTCACTACAGCTGCTACCCATCAGCAACAAACGAATGCATAACTGCGGGTGTGTAAACTGACCTCCGCATTTGTACAAGAGAAACATCAGGGTGGCGTCCTAAGTTGAGATTGGCGCGCTTTCTATTTATTGAGCGATAGTCATTGAGTTGCGATTGTTTAGAGCCACCTGGCAAAATCATCAATTTCCTGCTTCAAAAGGAACTGAACCCGCGTCCATGTATTCCTAAATCATTTAAAAATACTAGCTTGTTATAGCAATTCAATCTAAAGCAAGAGCGCTGATACTGAGCATTTTACCCATCCTCACCATCTATCAATAGCGATTTTAACGCATCGGGAGAAGAAGGGAGCAGCCCGACTTTTAAGCCAAATGGTTTGAGTTGCCAATAGGCGACATCGTGCCAAACTTGAGCAAAACATAGTCTTGTTCATCTGAACTAAGGTCTTCAATATCTAGGTATTTAACCCAGTACCGTCTACTAGCGCCGCTAGGCATAATATCGTCTAGAAACTTTAACCATCTGGGTTTACCCATGTCATTAAAAAAGAATGAGACAGGGTGGTTTAGTGAAACAGCGTGAAAGTCATCTTTATCGTGATGCTCTAGCGCATAGTCGCTGAGGTAGTTGAGTTCAGTTACTCGGAAATTATGTTGGCTACTTTTAGGGAACGAGATAATACCAATATCTATCCATTCACCTTTGATAAAAGCTTGTACGGTTAGTTCTTCCATCGACAACACCCTACTTATCAATGAGTAAAGTTTTACTCTTAAAGTCATTTTCTTTCAAGTTGTGAGTAAATTGTTACTCATAATCTGTAAGTCAAAAGTTTTGATAAGCAGAATGGATGATTTCAGCGATGAAAGCTGCGATAGGAAGTAGGGCGTTAATAGTTTGTACAGTGATGCAAGTTGTTCGTAATAAATGAACAGTTACCTTGAATGAACAAAGTGGTTGAGGTGAGCTGTGGCAGTGTTACGAGGAATGTTACTAAATGACTGAGATTAAGTGAATATTGATGAGACGCCCTGAACCACTTAAAGCTAGATATGACAAGGGTTTAGAAAAGAAAAAAGACGCCCTAGGACGTCTTTAAACTATGATTTGGTGGAGCTGGCGGGATTTGAACCCGCGTCCGAAAATCATTCATCATTGGTACTACATGCTTATTCGATCTTTAATTTCACCATCAAACTGCGAACCGACACGCTATCTAATGGCTATCCTGAATTAGTTTTAATGCTTTGTCTCTCAGGCGGGAGACGCGGCACGAGCTTGTTTGGTTTTGACTCTCTGTTGTTCCCCGTCTTACGAGCGGAAGCTAGGGCAGAAAGGCTCTTGGCAGGTTATTAAGCTGCTAGTGCGTAGTTTTCGTCGTTTGCGACTATTTTTTTGCGGCTTTTAACGTGGCAAACCGCCCCACGGCATGCACCTCAGACTGCAAAATTCCCGTCGAATCCAGAATCAGCCCCAAGTGTGTTGACGCATACTACCAGAAAACCTTTGTCTGTCTAGCTTTCTGCGTCTAAGTGGTCAAGATTAACGCAATGAGCTCTTCATTACGCGTGCTTTCTCTCTTGCCCAATCTTTTTCTTTTAAATCATCACGTTTGTCATGCAGTTTTTTACCTTTCGCTACACCAATTTTGATTTTCACCCAAGAGCGAGACCAATACAGTGATAGTGCGATAAGTGTCATGCCTTCACGGTTGATGCGTCCATAAAGGTTGTCCAGTTCACGGCGGCTGATTAACAGCTTGCGCACGCGAGTTGGGTTGGCAACCACGTGAGTGGATGCTTGCTGCAGTGGCGTTATTGTCATTCCGGAAACAAAGGCTTCTCCGTCTCGCATGAAAACGTAGCTTTCTGCGATATTCGCTTTGCCTTGACGAAGAGATTTGACTTCCCAGCCTTGGAGCTCCATGCCAGCTTCTACTTCATCTTCGATAAAGTATTCGTGGCGAGCTTTTTTATTTACAGCAATGGTATTGCTACCTGCTTTTGAGTTTGATTTTTTCTTTACCATAGTGGCGGCATTATACGGCTTGGTTTGAGCTTAGGAAATCCTTTTATTTGCGTAGGATAAGAATAAAAGTAAAATTGTTACACACCAGACTTTTTCGGTGGTGATGAGGAGAGAATATGAAGCAAGTCAGTCGTTCTGCTTTAGTGTCTTTTAGTGCAGAACAAATGTTTAATCTCGTGAATGACGTTGCTCGTTATCCTGAATTTTTGCCAGGTTGTTCTGGTTCTCGCGTTATTGAATCTTCCGATTTGTCGATGGTGGCTTCGGTGGATGTTTCAAAGGCAGGGATAAGTAAGACGTTCACAACGTCGAATGTGTTGGTGGCCAGTGAAGCTATTTTGATGAATTTGGTCGATGGTCCTTTTAAGGTTTTAAAAGGCGGTTGGTATTTTACTGCACTTGATGAACAAGCCTGCAAGGTTGAACTTAAACTGGAATTTGAATTTTCGAGCAAAATGGTGGAATTGGCTTTTGGCAAGATATTCAATGAATTGACCAGTAATATGGTTAACGCATTTACCAAACGAGCGAAACAGGTGTATCAGTAATGAGTATTGAATCTGAGATGATCCATGTTGAGGTAGTCTATGCATTGCCTCACGAGCAAAGAGTACTGAATTTGGTGGTAGACAAAAACTCAACCGTCGAAACGATAATTCAACAGTCCGGTGTGCTTGAGCTCTACCCAGAGATTGATTTATCAAAAAATAAGGTCGGGATTTTTAGTCGTAACGTTAAGCTAGATTCGACGGTCAGAGACCGTGATCGCATTGAAATTTATCGTCCGTTATTGGCCGATCCTAAAGAGATCCGTCGCAAGAGAGCCGAGCAGGCAAAAGCGCAACAGTAAACGTTGCTGCGGTATTGGGTGCAAGATAAAGGGCTCGTTATGAGCCCTGTCCGTTAGTGTCACTCATTGTGAGGTGCACTTTGGGTATCATTTGTTTGAACGTGTTTTCGTTCAGTTTACGCCTTCAAAAAACCGTTCGCTAGGAGGGTAGTCGCCACTGATTTCCATCAAAGCACCTGCGGTATTAAATGTCGCAATCAGGTTTTTCTGTATCGATTCTTTGTGGCCTTCCGTGTGGTGATAAATGTAATACCAAGTATCGGGATAACCGTTTTCAATAAGCATCGGCGACCCCATGACAAACCTAACCTGTTCTTTGCTCATACCGAACTTGAGTTGATCGACGGCTTGCTGTTCAACGTAGTTGCCTTGGTTAATATCAATACGATAAACGAGTTTTTCTAATAAAGAGCATCCAGTCAGCATTGTCATTGCTAAAGGGACTGCGATTAACCACTTTTTTAACTGCATATTCAAAATTCTTTGCCAATAGGTCGTAAAACTGGACTGATAATAAACAAGCTCGCAGCAGAAGTAAAAAATAGACTGAGCTACGAGCTAGTTGAGACTGCAAATTTTGAGTTTGGTTGCAAACCTAAAAAGAAAAATGTCAGCTTAGGCGGCGATCAGCAGTTCTTTCGCATTAGCAAGGGTAGATTCGGTGATTTGGCTACCCCCTAAAAGGCGAGCAAGTTCAGCGACGCGTTGTTCATTGTCTAACCGTTTCATTTGTGTTTCTGTCTTTCCTGCTTTGGCTTGCTTGCTGACAAACAGTTGTTGGTGCCCGCAACCTGCCACTTGTGGTAAGTGAGTCACACACAGTACTTGAGTTGATTCGCCTAATGTCCTTAACATTTTTCCGACCACCGCAGCAGTTGGCCCACTGATACCGACATCGACCTCATCAAAAATAAGGCTAGGAGTGTCTACTTTTTGAGCGGTGATCACTTGGATTGCTAGAGATATCCGTGACAGTTCTCCGCCTGACGCGACTTTAGCGATAGGCTGCAGCGGTTGACCTGGGTTGGTCGAGACTAAGAAGGTTACGGTGTCAAAACCCAGTGGTGATGGATGCGTTGTTTCATGATTCACTTCGATGCAGAACTTGGCTTTTTCCATGCTCAGTTCGTGCATGCTATTGGTGATTAATTTATCTAGCTCTTTCGCGTAACGGCTACGAGACTTATGCAGTTTGTCGGCACAGGTTGCAAACTGCTGATACTGTTTGGCAACGTTACTTTCCAGTTCTTGTAATTTATCTTCAGAGCAGTCAAGTTGCGCTATTTGTTTGAGCAGATCTTGGTGGTGGTGGTAAAGCGTTTCAGGAGCGATGTAGTGCTTGCGCGATATGGACATCACTTTAGAGTAACGTTCTTCTACATAAGCCATACGTTCAGGATCGACATCGATACTGTCCAGATAGTTTCGCAATTCACTGTTGGCTTCTTCGAGTTGGATGATGGCTTCAGCCACCATGTTGGGTAAGGTGGCAAGTTTTTCATCTAACTCGGCCAGTTCAAGCAAGGCGTGGTTGGCTGACTGCAGCAAACTTAGCGCATTGACTTCTTGCCCTTCATAAATAAGTTCAATGGCTTGCTGGCAAGTGGTAGCAAGCTCGCCACTGTTGGCTAAACGTCTGTGCTCTTGTTCGAGTTCGGTGAACTCTTCTTCACCAATCGCCAATTCATTGAGCTCTTTGATTTGATATTCCAGCAGTTGAACTTGAGCTTGGTTTTGTTGACTATTTTCTTTGAGTTGATTGAGCTGGTTATCTGCTTGACGCCACATTTGGTAGGCTAAGCGTGTCTCTTTGACAAGATTCACGTGACCTGCGTATTGGTCCAGCATGCTCATTTGATACTCACTTTTCATCAGTTGATGATGGGCGTGTTGACCGTGGATGTTGATCAGTAATTGACCTAGAGCTTTGAGTTGCGAAAGAGGCACAGGGCTGCCATTGATGAAGGCACGAGAGCGGCCATCTTTGGTGATGATTCGGCGTAAAATACACTCTTTTTGGTCGAACAAGTCATTGTCTTCCAACCAGCGCGTGGCGTTGAGGTTATTGTCCAAAATAAAGGCGGCGCTGACTTCGGTTTTTTCTTCACCCTGCCTGACCATTCCTGCTTCCGCACGGCCACCAAGGCATAAACTGAGCGCGTCAATTGCAATGGATTTACCCGCACCGGTTTCGCCAGTAATGGTAGTCATTCCTTTGGAAAGCTCTAACTGCAATGATTTAACAATAGCAAAATTATTCACACTTAAATGAGCCAGCATTTCTGTACCTATATAATCAAATAACACTGTATAAGTGAACAGTATAAACTGTTTTTTTATACAGTAAAGATGCCTGTCAGAAAACTATGAGTATTGTAAACTGCTCTGAGTTTAGTGCATGCGACAGGAAGTGATTTATGTTGCTTGATAGCTCTGGCTTTCTAGTGAATTTTACTTCATTTGATGGGGTTAATTAGTTTTGAATTGATTATTAAATGTTCATTAAATAGTTTGACGAGGTTCACAAAAAATCCCGCTAAATTTATAGATTTTGTTTTGCTCGATTTAGAAGGAAATAGCGCGCCAATTAGGCGCGCTTTAGTTAGTGATTATTCAACTTCCTTTAGACGGGCTGTGAAGTGGCGTAGCACTTGTGGCTCGTAGGTGAAATCGAGTCCCTTTACGTTGTGGGCATTCTCTTTTACTTTCCCAAATGCTTCGATAACAAAGTCCATGTGCGTTTGGGTGTAAGTAGCACGAGGAATGGTTAGGCGTAACAACTCAGCAGGACAAGGGTGTTGTTTACCCGTTGCAGGATCACGGCCTAATAGTAACGAACCGATTTCCACCGCGCGAATACCTGCTACTTTGTAGAGTTCACAGGCCAAAGCATGGGCTGGGAATTGATGCGAAGGGATATGAGGTAATAGTTTGCCTGCATCAACGAATGCTGCGTGGCCGCCAGCCTGCTGACACACAACCCCAATGGCTTCTAGGCCATCAACAAGGTACTGAACCTGGCCGATACGGTACTCTAGCCAGTCTTGACGCATGCCATCGTATAGACCGACAGCAAGACGCTCCATTGCACCACCTTCAAGACCACCATAAGTAGGGAAACCTTCTTGAATCACACAAAGCGTGCGGCATTCCGTGTAAGTGTCCATCATCGATTCATCTTTGAAACACAACAGACCACCCATTTGAACCATTGCATCTTTTTTAGCAGACATGGCTAAACCATCTGCGTATTTATAGGTTTCACGAGTGATTTCTTCGATAGTCCAATTTTGATAACCCGGTTCGCGTTGCTGAATAAAGTAAGCATTCTCAGCAAAACGCGCAGAGTCCATGATGACAGGAATATCGTAGCGTTGAGCAATCTCGTATACCGCTTTTAAGTTAGCGATAGAGACAGGCTGACCACCGGCAGAGTTACAAGTAATCGTGCTGACAATGTAAGGTACGTTCGCAGGTCCTGCTTCTTCAATCGCCATTTCAAGTTTCGCGATGTCAAAGTTACCTTTGAAATCTGCATTGACAGACGTATTGAACGCATCTTCGGTATAGACGTTTTTCGCCACACAGCAGTTAACCTGAGTGTGACCTTGCGTGGTGTCGAAGAAGTAGTTAGACAGCGCCACCATTTTTGAACGATCGAGGCCTTTTTCTTGCTCACGCTTTTTAATTAGAACAGGAATATAGATTTGCTCTGCACCACGGCCTTGGTGAGTTGGGATAGTTAACTCATAACCGAAGATATCTTTTACCGCATTCGCCAGCGCATAGTAGCTGCGGCTGCCACTGTAAGCTTCGTCACCCATTAGCATTGCTGCTTGCATTCTTTGAGTAATAGAGCCTGTGCCGCTGTCAGTGAGAAGGTCAATAAACACATCGTCACTATCGATAAGGAATGGGTTCATACCCGCTTTAAGGATGGCTTCTTCGCGATATTCACGCGTTGTACGTTTTACTGGTTCAACAACACGAATGCGGAAGGGTTCTGGTAAGTGTTTAAAGTTTTCCATGATAATACCTTTGAATAATTTGATTTTCGTCAGGCGATATTAGTCAACACCCTTTATATATTTAGAGTGCAAAATATCGCGCCAAATAATTAGCGATAAAATTCGAGTGAAATAAATCTATTTGAGAATAACCAAGCAACAACTTTAAATTAATAAAGATGAATGCAAGCATCGAAAAACGATATAAATAGATTTAGTGTTGATGCTGATTGTTTAATGGATTCGAAAGAATGCAGAAACAACCAAGCAGGTTAGGCGTGTGCAAAAGATGGTAAAATTGATATTTGATAGTCGTGCGTGTACCAAGCTAGGGAGCTTGACCATAACTTATCTTGAATTTTTAGATTTTTACTCATATCTAAATCCGTGGTGAGTTATAGCTGGTTGACTGATGGAACGATTCTTAACCAAGTTGATCAGTAAGTAAATTGATAGAAATAATAATTGTGATCGAAGTCCTTAACTTGAATATGGAACAAATCATGGCTCACAAATAATCAGCTATAGGATAAGTAAATTTATGATGGAAAATAAATAGAAATTTTAAAACCCATTAAATATTAATGATTCCCTGTAAAAAAGACCTCGATATTATTAATCGAGGTCGACAGTCAATAGAAGGTGAAGAGGTTGGTTTAAAACAATTTACTCGACCAACCCAGTTTCTTTCTTAACACGTGATAGTAGCTGTAATCTTTAGGATGAATGAGCTTTAGAATATTTGGGCTTTGGTAAATATGCACTTCATCACCGGGGGAAACCGGTAGGGATACTTGTCCATCGCAGCTAACTTCCTGTGTTCCGCGATTATCAGGCGAAACCAGCAGTTTTATCTGGCGGTTGCCATCCACAACTAAGGGGCGGCTTGAAAGGGTATGCGGGAACATGGGAACCAGTGTAATGGCGTTTAAACTGGGGGATAAAATCGGCCCGCCGCCAGAAAGTGAATAAGCGGTAGAGCCCGTTGGGGTAGAAACGATAAGGCCATCAGAGCGTTGAGAAAAAGCGAAGCTATTATCTATATAGACTTCAAATTCAATCATATGTGCAATTTTTCCGGGGTGTAATACGGCTTCATTAAGCGCTGCATTATGGCTTTTGACTTGCCCGTGGCGATGAATTTCTGTTTCCAGTAAGAAGCGTTGTTCTTCTAAATATTCGCCATTGAGTACTGCAAGTAGCCTTGGTTGAAAATCTTCTGGGTTGAGATCGGTCAAAAATCCTAAATTGCCACGATTCACCCCAATCACGGAAATGTCGAAGCGTGATAATACGCGTGCGGCACCGAGCATATTGCCATCGCCCCCAACCACAACCGCAAGGTCTGCTTTTTTGCCGATTTCAAGCAGGCTAGCGAAATGTTCCGCAGGTACACCTTCCAATATTTCACTGAGACGATCATCAATAAAGACCGGATATCCCATTGAAGTTAGCCATTGGTAAAGCTCTTTATGTGTTTGAATGGCTTGTTGATCTCTTGGTTTTCCAATGATAGCGATCACTTCAAATGGTTTTTTCATAAATTTTCCAAACTAATTAGGCTTGAATCAGGATTGTTCATCCCCATAATAAGGGCAAGTTATGCCTTTGTGCGAATTTTTGTGTGCTTAACTTTTTGAACTGTGGAGGTTAAGCGCAAAATAGTTGGATTCTGGAGATATCATGAACAACGAAGAAAACAAAATCAAAGAAGAAGAACTACAGCAAGAAGTAGTGGGTCAAGAAGCTGAAGTCGTTGGTACTGACGCGGATATCGATTGGAACGAACAAGTTGAAGTCGATGAGAAAGAGTCCCAAATTGCGCAATTAGAAGCGGCGCTACTGTCGAGCGAAGCAAAAATTCAAGAGCAAAAAGACTCGGTGCTAAGAGCGAAAGCGGAAGTTGAAAATATGCGCCGCCGTTCAGAGCAAGAGATCGATAAAGCGCGTAAATATGCGTTGAGCCGTTTTGCTGAAGAGTTGTTGCCAGTGTTAGACAACCTAGAGCGCACGATTCAAGCTGCTGACGCTGAGAACGAAGTAGTGAAACCGCTGGTGGAAGGTGTGGAACTGACACACAAAACTTTCATTGGCGTAGTTGAAAAGTTTGGCTTGAAAGAGATTAATCCTGAAGGCGAAACATTCAACCCAGAACTGCACCAAGCAATGTCAATTCAAGAGAGCCCAGATCATGAACCTAACACTGTGATGTTTGTGATGCAAAAGGGCTATGAGTTGAATGGCCGAGTGATTCGCCCTGCGATGGTCATGGTATCAAAGTAAAGAGTTGCGAAATAAGCCAAATGCTTTATTGGCGTTAATTTATTCAGTGCCAAAGAGAGGTGTACGTCGCCTCTCTTTTTTATGTCGAAATCGATTAATGTCGAGATAGAAACCTTCATTAAGTGATTTCGGGATTGAAAAAGTCGTTATTTACGCTGTTTAGCCGAAATATCATAACTTTTTTCAATTTTGCCCTTGAAAAGGTGCTGAGTGACCTTATTTATTGGGCATACGAGAAACGAACATCCTTGTTTAGTTTGTGAGTAAGGGTTGAAACCCTGTTCTCCCTCCCCCACATAGGGGGTAGCATAAAACAAAAATAGAATTTATTTGGAGATAGCCTGATGGGTAAAATCATTGGTATTGACTTAGGTACTACTAACTCTTGTGTTGCTGTTTTAGATGGCGACAAACCTCGCGTTATTGAAAACGCTGAAGGTGAACGTACAACTGCATCGGTAATTGCATATACAGATGGTGAGACGCTAGTAGGTCAGCCTGCAAAACGTCAAGCGGTAACAAACCCAACCAATACGCTATTTGCAATTAAGCGTTTGATCGGTCGTCGTTTTGAAGACGAAGAAGTTCAACGTGATATTGAAATCATGCCTTACAAAATCGTGAAGGCTGATAATGGCGATGCTTGGGTTGAAGCAAGAGGCCAAAAAATGGCCGCTCCTCAAGTTTCAGCTGAAGTTCTGAAGAAAATGAAGAAAACAGCTGAAGATTTTCTTGGTGAGCCAGTTACTGGTGCCGTTATTACGGTTCCTGCATACTTTAACGATGCACAACGTCAAGCAACGAAAGATGCAGGTCGTATTGCAGGCCTTGAAGTAAAACGTATCATCAACGAACCAACAGCGGCTGCACTTGCTTATGGTTTGGACAAACAAGGTGGCGATCGCGTTATCGCGGTATACGACCTTGGTGGTGGTACATTTGATATTTCAATCATCGAGATCGATGAAGTTGAAGGCGAGAAAACATTCGAAGTTCTAGCAACTAACGGTGACACACACCTTGGTGGTGAAGACTTTGATAACCGCATGATCAACTATCTCGTTGATGAGTTTAAAAAAGAGCAAGGCATCAACCTAAAAACTGATCCACTTGCGATGCAGCGTCTAAAAGAAGCCGCAGAAAAAGCGAAGATTGAGTTGTCATCAGCGCAACAAACAGATGTGAACTTGCCTTACATCACCGCTGATGCTGCTGGTCCTAAGCACATGAACGTGAAAGTGACACGTGCGAAACTAGAATCTCTAGTGGAAGACCTTGTTCAGCGTTCGCTTGAGCCACTAAAAGTGGCGCTGGCTGATGCAGACTTGTCTGTCGGCGACATCACTGACGTTATCCTAGTGGGTGGTCAGACTCGTATGCCTATGGTTCAGAAGAAAGTGGCTGAATTCTTTGGCAAAGAAGCGCGTAAAGATGTTAACCCAGATGAAGCGGTTGCTGTTGGTGCGGCCATTCAAGGTGGTGTGCTTGCGGGTGAAGTAAAAGACGTACTGCTACTTGACGTAACGCCTCTGTCTCTCGGTATCGAGACAATGGGTGGCGTGATGACTAAGCTGGTTGAGAAAAACACAACGATTCCAACTAAAGCGAATCAAGTATTCTCTACCGCTGAAGACAACCAAAATGCAGTAACGATCCATGTTCTACAAGGTGAGCGTAAGCAAGCCATGTACAACAAATCGCTAGGTCAATTTAACCTAGAAGGTATTCAAGCTGCACCACGTGGCATGCCACAAATTGAAGTTGTGTTTGACTTGGATGCGGATGGTATCTTGCACGTGTCTGCGAAAGATAAACAAACAGGCAAAGAGCAGAAGATCACTATCCAAGCGTCTGGCGGTTTGAGCGATGCTGAAATCGAGAAAATGGTCCAAGAAGCTGAAGCAAACAAAGAAGCGGACAAAAAGTTCGAAGAGTTAGCGACAGCACGTAACCAAGCGGACCAAATGATTCACGGTACTCGTAAGCAAATTGAAGAAGCGGGTGATGCTCTTCCTGCTGACGATAAAGTGAAGATTGAAGCGGCCATTACTGAGCTTGAAGAAGCGAAGAAAGGTGAAGACAAAGAAGCGATCGACGCTAAAGTTCAAGTGCTTATGGCTGCTGCTCAAAAACTGATGGAGATCGCTCAGCAAAAAGCTCAAGCACAACAAGCGGGTGAAGGCCAACAACAGTCTGCAGAAGACGATGTCGTTGACGCTGAGTTTGAAGAAGTCAAAGAAGACAAAAAGTAATTGATTGAGTTCCCTCCTTTTCAACGGGGAGGGCTAGGGTTGGGTGGCTCGCGAGTTTAACCCACCCTAACTTCTCTAAGAGAAGAATGAAATCAACGGTATTATGCGGGCGTTTGGGGTAACTCTTACGCCCGTATGTCTGTAATTAATGAAAACTCATTGGTGTCCATCTAACTAACAGTGTCTTTTTAGTTTGAATTCACTAGAATCTAGAGCCATTAGTTAGGTCGATATAAACACCAAGCGGCAGCGTGTCGTTTGCGGTAACAAATTGGTGACGAAGAAGATGTCAAAACGTGATTTTTACGAAGTATTAGGCGTAGGCCGAGATGCCTCTGAGCGCGATATTAAAAAGGCGTACAAGCGCCTAGCAATGAAGTTTCACCCTGATAGAAACCAAGGGGATGACAGCGCTTCGGACAAGTTTAAAGAAGTAAAAGAAGCGTATGAAATTTTAACCGATTCGCAAAAGAAAGCGGCTTATGATCAGTACGGTCATGCTGCTTTTGAACAAGGCGGAATGGGCGGTGGCGGCTTTGGTGGCGGCAGTGCTGATTTTGGTGATATCTTCGGTGATGTCTTTGGTGACATTTTCGGTGGTGGTCGTCGGGGCGGTGGTCAAGCGCGTGCACAACGTGGTGCTGACTTGCGTTACAACATGGAACTGTCTTTAGAAGAGGCCGTTCGTGGTTGTTCGAAAGAGATTGAAGTGCCAACACTGGTCCATTGTGATTCTTGTGAAGGTACTGGCGCGAAGAAAGGCTCGTCTGCGCAAACGTGTGGAACCTGTCATGGTCACGGCCAAGTACAGATGCGCCAAGGATTTTTCGCTGTACAGCAAACCTGTCCGACTTGCCATGGTAAAGGTAAGATCATTAAAGACCCATGTAACGTGTGTCACGGACAGGGGCGTAAGCAAAAAACCAAAACGCTTAATGTTAAAATTCCAGCCGGTGTGGATACGGGCGATCGCATTCGTTTATCTGGCGAAGGTGAAGCGGGAGAAATGGGCGCTCCAGCGGGGGATTTGTACGTACAAGTTCACGTCAAAGAGCACCACATTTTTGAACGCGATGGCAACAACTTATACTGTGAAGTCCCTGTAAGTTTTGCTATGGCGGCACTTGGTGGTGAAGTTGAAGTTCCAACACTCGATGGTCGTGTAAACTTGAAAGTACCAGAAGAGACGCAAACAGGGCGCATGTTCCGTATGCGTGGTAAAGGTGTGAAAGGCGTACGCGGTGGGGCGATCGGTGATTTGGTTGTCAAACTCGTGGTTGAAACACCTGTGAAACTGAGCGCGCGTCAAAAAGAACTATTACGTGAATTTGAAGAAACTTGCGGTGGTGAAGCGGCAAATAAGCATAAGCCTAAATCGGAAGGTTTCTTTAATGGCGTGAAAAAGTTCTTCGATGATTTAACCAGCTAATTCACTGTTGAATTATTATCTATCCAATAAGGCCTGCAATGCAGGCCTTATTCGTTCCTGATACAGGATGACTTTCTCCTCCCCTCACAAACTGAACCTTTGTGATGTTCTATTTCCAGCATGCGCTTGGTGCGGATTCGTTGGTTGATTTCAATGTCATGACCTTATCGCTGGTTAGACATTCATCCTTGTCTTGGCCTCTGGTGCTCTGCGCCGTCGCGGTGATGGTGTAGCTACTGGTTGCGGAGCTGGCGACTGAAAACTGATAGCGTTCAGCATCGCTTTCACAGATGACGCAATTTCCCCCTGAAATGATCCCGCTCCAGTCATAACCCTTATCGTAGTGATGCTCCAGTTCCAGTTGAATTCTCCCCATATCGGCGAGTGCGGTGGTTCGGTGTCCTTTTAAAACGTGTTTGGTATAACTTGGATAAGCGATTGCAGACAGTACGCCAATAATCACAACCGCAATCAATAATTCGATCAATGTCATCCCGAACGACCGCCGGTTGTGGTTGTTGCATTTAGAATTTCGAATTATCACGTGGAGTTCCTTGTTGATTTACCCGCTATTTTTATTAGGTGATAGCATTCGCGCAAGGTGAATTTTGTTTCATATTTTAATTACATAGGAATTTGGGAAATGGCTCGCGGGTTTACTTTACTTGAGCTGCTTATCACGGTTTCCGTTTTGTCTATTTTACTAACGATAGCGGCTCCCAATTTCAAACAAGTCAGTGATACGCAAAAGATGCAACGTTTAGCGGGTGAGATTAATGGCTTGATGATGAGCGCCCGTTCGGAAGCAGTAATGAGAAAGCAGCCGCTATGGGCGCATATTGTCATGTCGGGTTCGGTTAATAGCCAAGGTGAATGGCAAATCGTGCTGACTAATTCAGGAACCTATCCCGGGGGGCAAGTGATTTCATCGCTATCGGGGCAACCTTATCGAAATATTGAATTGGGGGTGAATTACCCGTCAAATCAGATCCATTTTGAAGCCATTAATGGCCGAGCTGTAAATGGGAGCCTTGACTTTTCAACACACCAAGGTGCACTCAAATTCACGACCTATAGACCTTCAGGACGAATGCGCCTATGTGGTAATGGAGGAGACTATTTTGGTTTTAAGCAGTGCAGCTAACATACCGAGAGCAAAAAAGCATACCTATAAAGCTCATATCGCTGAAACCAAGCAGATGGGAGCAACGTTAATTGAGTTCATGGTGGCATCCATGCTTGGCTTGATTGCGATAGCCATTATCGGCTCTGTATTCATCACTGGGCAGAAGGTAGCGACCGAAAGAGGCAAGGAGCTACTGCTACTGCAACAAGTGACGGGCGCGCTGCAATACCTCAAACAAGATATTCAACGTGCAGGTTATGATGGCGGTCATGGTAACTCACTCACGTTATTGGATAGCGATGATATCGTTTTTATTTCGGCCGACCAATCAACGCTCGCGTATGCCTACCTTGATGATACGGGGGCAACGAAACAGATCAGAAATGTTGGGTTTGTCATGACTTCTGGCGCGTTGGGTGTCTGTGACAGGCCGACGTCTGTGATTTCAGGGGCCAAAACCGTTTCCCAAGCGACGGCTGGTTGCTCTGCTATTTTTGATACTAACCAGATTAATGTGACTCATTTTAAAGTCCAGCGAGCATCATTAGCGGCGAATGGAGTGAGCTCAGCCTACATGACGATCTCTATGGCAGCAGAGTTGGTGGGGGATAGCCGTGTATCAACATCATTTGGAGTGGCAATAAAACAAAGGAATTGGCAGTAATGAAGCAAGCTCAGCAAGGCACTGTAACGTTATTGATCACCACGCTTTTGTTGGTGCTCGCTTTAGTGGTGGCATTAGGCTCATACCGTTCGCTCTTTTTTCAGATAAAACGAGCACAAAATGAGGTGCAAGCGAGGCAACAGCATTGGCGAGCAGAAGGGGGGCTTGAGTGTGGTTATAGCCATATTGTGAACAATAAAAATAGTTCAATTCCAAATAACCTCAATACCTTGTGTGTCGATTTAGAGTTAACGTACCTCTCTGCAGACCCTACTAACGTCAGTACACTTATGTCCCAGTATCAAATGACGACGTTGAAAAAGAACATTCTGTTTCAACGTGGGAGAAGTCCAGGAGCCATTCGCTCTACTTCAGACTTAATAGTGTTTGGCTCTACACTTATTTCTCCACCAGATCCCGGGCCCAAAAATAGTGATGGGAAATATGAATGCGCGGCTATCGCCGTTGCTAAATATGTTATTGCTACGGCGGGAGTGACAAATAATGGTGTTGGGAGTGCTATTCAAAAACCAAGCGCTGTTTTTGACAATAGTGCCGATTGTGCGCCGACGCATAAAACGAACAGTAGTTCACAAAGCGGTATTTGGAAAAATAGTAGCGGTCTTTATGAAGCAGTCGATGTCAAAAATGATATTTACCGAGATGAAACGCTAAACCCATTTAAAGATCTCTTTGGTTACGAACGGGGAGAATGGGAAAAAGCACGCGACGATACCGAATTTAAGTTCTTGAGTTACACAATGACCAGTGGTGATGTTGATTGTGTTTCGAAATTTAAAGGTGCTTTGGTTCTTGGTCAGCCGAATCAAGTATGGATTGATGGCAGTTGTCAACTGAACCAAGCATCGATTGATACAATGTCAACCATACAAAATGCTCATCCTGGGACTTACCTTTTTTTGCTGGTGCATAATGGCGTGTTAGGGATTCGAGGGAGTGGCAGCATTCAAGGGGTGCTCTTTCATTTTAACAGTGGATTTGCCGCTGATACGGCAAATTGGAATGGATTTGATACTGAACTCATCGCGGATCTCAATGCTAATTTTGATGCACCGATAAAAACATTGTACGGCAGCGCTACCACCTTGACGCCAAAGCACGCTACCTACTTACAGTCGGGATCTTTTCAATTTACCGGAGGAATGGCCTTTGATACCCAAGGTCAGATAGCACTATTTTATAACTCGCTACGTTTGCAATATAACAGTGATATTGAAAACAGCTTTTCCTTTTCGGTTCCACCTAGATGGCAAAAAGGTTCATGGAATGATCTCTAAGCAGCAAGGATTTAGCCTAATAGAAGTAATGATATCGTTTGTTCTAATTGGTGTTGGGGCACTGGGTTTGGTCAAATTACAAGTGTTGGTTGAGCAAAAGGCGGATTTTGCCGTTCATAGTATCGAAGCACTACATTTGGCCGAACAAAAGTTGGAATGGTTTCGTAGCCGTGGCGCTTCTGCCGCGATTTCTACTCTCACGCCAGCGAATTTTGATAGTGATATTGTCAACGGACAAGATCACTCACATCCCTTTTATACACTCAGTTGGTCAGTACCAACGGTCTCTTTATCGGGCTCACTGAAAACCATTTATATTGAGTCCTATTGGCATGATCGTCAGGGAAATAAGCAGTCGGTTGAGCTGAAAACCATGATTTCGCAGTTCAGTGAGTTTGATTAGCGTCTCGATGCTTATACAAAAATGAAATATTTGATTTTGCAAATTGGTTACTGATTTGTAGGAAAAAAGAGCATAAGAATGTGTTTGGATTGTTGTGGCGGAATGCCATTTTTGCAAAATATGTCCCCGTTTTTGTAAAAAACTGTAGAAGCTTGTGCTTTGGTTGAGGCTTTTTTATAGAATAACCGACGATTAATAGGTCGGCTAAATAAATTGATATAGGCCTACAGCAGCAACATCACATATGGAGTTACGAATGAGTAACCAAGTCGTAAAACAAGCACCATTTCCGAAGCCGAGCGGTATGGATCGCTTTTTAAATTTTATTGAACGTGCAGGAAATAAAATTCCTGACCCTGCGATTTTGTTCTTCTGGGCACTGATTATTGTTTGGGTTTCATCGGCACTGTTATCGAATGTGACATTTGATTTGACCAACCCTCGAACGGGTGAAGCACTGCAAGTTAATAACCTACTGACAGGTAAAGCGCTCGCGAGTTTTCTAGCTAATATGGTGACCACATTCACCAGCTTTGCGCCGCTAGGTATCGTGCTGGTTGCCATGCTCGGTGTGGGAGTGGCTGATTCTTCAGGGTTTATCACTACAGGCCTTAAGAAAATGCTAAATTTCACGCCAGCGAAACTACTAACACCGATGCTGATTTTGGTGGCGATAGTGTCGCATACGGCTGCTGATGCTGGTTATGTATTGGTTATTCCTCTGGGTGGGATTATTTTCCATGCGGCAGGGCGTCATCCACTGGCCGGTATTGCAGCCGCATTTGCTGGTGTTTCTGGTGGCTTTTCAGCGAACTTTATCCCTTCTGGTATTGATCCTTTGCTCGCTGGTTTTACACAAACCGCCGCACAAATTTTGGATCCTCAATACATAGTGAATCCGCTGGCGAACATTTTCTTCACGGGTTTATCTTCGGTGATCATCGTTGCGATTGGTTGGTATGTGACTGAGAAAATTATTGAACCTCGTCTAGCGAATATGCCTGTCGATGAAGATGCGGAAATAGCGCCAGATCTAGGAACATTCAGCGCAACGGAATCGAGAGCATTTCGTTTTGCTGGCTGGGCAATGGTGGTAGGTATTGGATTACTAGTAGCGGCTTTGATCCCAGAAAACTCAGCACTGCGTTCGCCTGATGGTGAGCTAACGGCCTTTTCTGCGCCAGTGATGAAGTCGATCGTTCCTTTGATTTTTATCTTGTTTATTATTCCGGGAATTGTGTATGGCCGAGTGGCTGGCACCTTTAAAAACAGTAATGACGTGATAAAAGCGATGTCTGGCACCATGGCTACGATGGGCGCATACATAGTGATGTCGTTCTTCTGTGCTCAGTTCCTATCAGCGTTTGGTCAGTCTAATATTGGTACTATGTTGGCATTGTATGGCGCTGAAGGCTTAAAAGCGATGGACTTACCCGGCCAAGCAACGATTGTGGGGATGATTTTACTCACGGCTAGCGTTAATTTGCTGGTGGGTTCGGCCTCGGCAAAATGGGCATTGATTGGTCCAATTCTGGTACCTATGCTGATGGCGGTAGGGATTTCTCCCGAGCTATCGCAAGCGGCTTACCGCGTGGGCGATTCGGTTTCTAACATTATCTCTCCACTGATGGTCTTCTTCCCATTAGTCGTGGTGTATTGCCAACGTTATGTAAAATCGACGGGCATTGGCACCTTGGCTTCAATGATGATGCCTTTCTCCATTGCGATGCTGATTGGTTGGACGCTGTTCCTGCTCGCTTACTGGGTTTTTGGTATTCCGCTAGGGGTGCAAGCGCCTTACACATACAGCTTGTAGCGTTAACGTTATTTATCGAGTCTGAATTAAAAGCCCGCGAGTGTATCGCGGGCTTTTTCAATTTCATTTGTGCAGATGCTGCGCGTGAAATGCTAAGTGATCATCAATGAAACTTTGAATGAAAAAATAACTGTGATCATAACCTTTATGCATTCTTAACGAGAGTGGGCTATTGCTCGCTTGTGCAGCGGCGAGTAAGCGTTCAGGTTTAAGCTGTTCGTGTAAAAACGGGTCTTCCTCTCCTTGGTCAACCAAAATGGGTAAGGATGATGAGTGAGTAGTGAGCAATTCAACCGCATCGTATTGTTTCCAATCTTGCTGGTTATTACCAAGGTAGTGGCGAAATGCTTTTTGCCCCCAAGGGCAGTGTATTGGGTTGCTTATCGGGCTAAAGGCTGAAATCGAGCGATAGCGTTGAGGGTTTTTCAATCCGATGGTTAATGCACCATGGCCACCCATACTGTGTCCTGCAATCGCTCGCTGTTGGTTTACGGGAAAATGTTGCTCTATTAAGGCTGGAAGTTCTTGCACAATGTAGCTGTACATTTGGTAGTACTTATCCCAAGGCGCTTGAGTTGCGTTGAGGTAAAATCCTGCGCCAAGGCCAAAATCATACGCTCCTTGCGGGTCGTCAGGAACACCTTCACCTCTTGGGCTGGTATCGGCGGCAACAATCGCGATACCGAGCTTAGCCGCGCTTTGAAATGCGCCAGCTTTTTGCATGAAGTTTTCATCGCTGCATGTTAAGCCGGATAACCAATACAACACCGGAACCGATTGATAGGCCGCTTGAGGTGGAAGATAAATAGCAAAACGCATACTGCACCCTAGTACTTGTGATGAATGCGTGTACTGTTTATGCCAGCCTTCAAATACTTTGGCTTGGCTAATGTTTTCAATGTGCATAGCAAGTTTCCCCACCCAGCCCTTTAAGAGAAAAGGGCTGACTATTAAGGCTTATTGGTCAAAATGAATCACAGAACGAATACTTTCGCCTTTATGCATTAAATCAAAGGCTTGGTTGATATCCTCTAAACCCATGGTATGGGTAATAAACTCTTGCAAACCAAATTCGCCTGCCAGATAGCGCTCGACAATGTGTGGCAGTTCCGAGCGGCCTTTTACGCCGCCAAATGCACTACCACGCCATACTCGGCCCGTCACTAATTGGAAAGGGCGAGTTGATATTTCTTGGCCCGCGCCAGCCACACCAATAATGACCGATTCTCCCCAGCCTTTATGGCAGCATTCTAACGCTTGGCGCATTACATTGACGTTACCGATGCACTCAAAAGAAAAATCAACACCGCCATCAGTCATCTCAATAATCACTTCTTGGATTGGCTTAGTCAGAGTTTTCGGGTTCAGGCAGTCCGTTGCACCAAGCTGAGTAGCAAGCTCAAACTTACTCTCATTGATATCAATGCCAATAATACGGCTGGCACCGGCCATTCTTGCGCCAATAATGGCGGAAAGCCCGATGCCGCCTAGGCCAAAGATGGCCACAGTATCACCTTGTTTAACTTTGGCCGTATTGAGCACCGCGCCCATGCCCGTTGTGACACCACAACCGAGCAAGCAGACCTCTTCTAATGGCGCCGCTTTATTGACCTTAGCCAAGGAAATTTCTGGCAACACGGTATACTCAGAAAAGGTGGAGCAACCCATATAATGGAAAATGGGTTGGCCGTCTTTATAGAAACGTGTAGTGCCATCAGGCATTAATCCTTTTCCTTGCGTTTCACGTACTGCTTGGCACAGGTTAGTTTTACCTGATTTACAGAATTTGCATTCACCACACTCTGCGGTGTACAAGGGAATGACATGATCTCCTACCTCGACGCTGGTTACCCCTTCACCAATCCGCTCAACGATACCGCCGCCTTCGTGGCCGAGGATAACCGGAAAAATCCCTTCAGGGTCTTCACCAGATAGCGTAAAGGCATCGGTATGACAAACGCCGCTCGCAATAATACGCACCAACACTTCGCCTTTTTGGGGCAACATAACGTCAACCTCCTCGACTTTTAGTGGTTGATTTGGCCCCCACGCAATCGCCGCGCGAGATTTAATGAATTGATGTGATGACATAAGATTTTCCTTTGCACATGACTTGAAGTTTCAAGTGAGTTGGGGAGAGTGACAGTATATTCCCTTCTTGAAATTTGATAATCGGTCTAAAATAAGAATCACTTTTACTTATCAGTAATAATTAAGATGGCGAGTTGGGAAGGCATTCATGAATTTGTTGCGGTGGCTGAAACTGGAAGTTTTACCGCAGCAGCGCACAAACTATCGACATCAGTAGCGAATGTCAGCCGACGTATTGCGCTATTAGAAGAGCGCTTGGCGGTAAAGTTGTTGCAACGTACCACGCGGCGAGTCTCCCTGACCGAAGCGGGTCAACTCTATTATCATCAGTGTCGGCAATTGGTTGAAGGCTTAGCGCAGGCTGATCTTGCTGTCACGCAGATGCAGCAAACGCCGTCAGGTTTACTGAAAGTGACCGCTCCGGTGACTTATGGTGAGCAGAAAGTCGCGCCTTTGCTGCATGAGTTTTTACAGTTACATCCTCAATTGGAGTTGGAACTGATACTCACTAACCAAAAATTGGATCTGATTGCGGAAGGAATTGATGTCGCCGTACGATTAGGGCAGTTAGATGATTCGAGTTTTATTGGCAAAAAGTTATCCAACCGACAACTGTTTGTCTGCGCTAGCCCTGACTATTTGGTGAAATATGGCACCCCCTATTCATTGTCAGAGTTGGTTCATCACCAATGTTTACAAGGCACTATGAACTATTGGCGATTTAAGGATCAGCAACGCTCTCGTGAAATCGGTGTTAAAGGAAAAATTAAATGCAACAGCGGTGTGGCGTTATTGAATGCCGCGTTGCAAGGGATTGGAATCGTACAATTGCCCGACTATTATGTAGAGCCGTATTTGCTCTCGGGTGAGTTGCAAGAAGTGCTACATCAGTACCGAGATGATCGTGAAGGTGTATGGGCCTTATACCCACAAAATCGCCATTTGTCCTCAAAAGTTAGGCTGCTGGTGGATTTTCTGGCAGAACGGCTATCGTCCGCTAACGGCAAAGGCTAGTGAAAGAGAAAATAGGATATATGAATACACAGTTTACCGTTCAAGATCAAAAGTTTATGCGCCGAGCCATCGCGCTTGCCAATCTTGCAGAACAAGCAGGTGAAGTGCCTGTGGGCGCTGTGCTTGTTAAAGATGGCAAAATCATTGCTGAAGGTTGGAATGCCTCTATTGGTCAACATGATGCGACAGCGCACGCTGAAATTCAGACTTTGCGTCAAGCAGGTCAACGGTTACAAAATTATCGTTTGCTTGATACTACCTTATACGTCACTTTAGAGCCCTGTCCAATGTGCGCAGGCGCACTGCTGCATAGCCGAGTCAAAAGGATTGTCTTTGGCGCTCCAGATCTCAAAGCTGGGGCGGCCGGTACGGTGCTGAATTTATTTGAAAGCCAAGCCTCCTATCATTACGCGACGGTCGATAAAGGATTGTTAGAAGAGGAGTGTCGGGAGCAACTGCAATCTTTTTTTAGACGAAGACGCGCAGAGATACAGGCGGAAAAACAGCGGAATAAGCAACAGAGTGATGGGCTTTAGCAAACATCCACTTTGAGTAGATGTTTGCCGCTGAAGATTAAGCAGAGATTAATTGCATAAATGCACGGTTACGCCAGATAATTTTCTTTTTATTATTGGATAACATACGTTTACGACGGTTCGCTGCCACCGTTTTATTAAGGTGTTTTGATAGCTTTTTACGTTTAAGCATAAACAACCTCCTACTGCTGAGTTTTGACAATGATCCCTAATGGTTTAGGGTGCCTTATGACAATCTTAATCTGCCTTTATAGTGCAGGATTGTTACCATAATATGAAACTTAGGAAACGATCTTTTTCACGTTTTGATGTATGGGCTGCACACTTGGAAATCAAGTGTGCAATTTTTGTTCAACGTGGAAGATTTAGCTATTGTTATGCTTATTGAGCTACGGGGTCGAGATACTGATTATCCTGCGCCTCATCGGCCGATTCCATCGCTTCTAACGCGGCCTCCTCCTCCTCAATACTGATCACAACCAAATCATCAGTACCTGAACTATTGTCTATCTGCTTTTGTTGATCAACATGGCCAATAATACTTTGATAATAGCGACGAATATTTTCAACGTAGGCCTTGGCTTCGTCACCTCGCGCGTAGCCATATCGAGTCTGGCTGAAGTATTTCTTTTGTCTCAGTTGAGGGAGGCGTTCTTTGACTTCAGTCCATGAATCAGGGTTCGCACCTTGTTGCTTGGTTAAGCGTCTTGCATCCATCATATGCCCATAGCCGACGTTATAGGAAGCGAGAGCAAACCAAATTTTCTCATGTTCTGGGATGGAGTCTGGTATACGCTGTACCATCCGACGCAGGTATTCGACACCACCACGAATCGATTGTTCCGGATCGAGTCGATTGGCGACACCAACACTTCTTGCCGTAGGGAGAGTCAACATCATCATACCGCGGACCCCGGTGGGGGATTTAGCTAATGGATTCCAGTGAGACTCTTGATAAGCTAAGGCGGCAATCAATCGCCAATCAAACTCGTCAGAATATTGTTGGAAAAGAGGGGCCCATTTTGGTAAGCGGACATCGAGTGCTCTAATAAAGGCGCGCGTATCGACATAATCAAACGTGCCCACGTGACCAATATATTTCTCTTCCAAGGCCGCTAATTGACCAGATTGTTTAAGGTTGCCAAAAAACTCAATCATCAAGGCGTATAAGCTTTCATCTTCAGAGCGACGCATATACCAAGCGATAGGCTGATCTTCAGTTAATTCAAAAGCGACGGCTAAGTCAGGGTAGATTCGCTGCGACAACGAGACTTCGACCGAATCAGCCATGGTAAATAGCAGTTCGCCATTCGAAACCTGTTTTAAAAGGTCGTTAACGTCGGCGTTATTATTCACATTGTACTGAAACTCTGGGTAGATCTGTTTAATGTCGCTGAGCGTATTTTCAAAGTGGGATTCATTCACGATAGAAAAAACGCTGTCACCTTCATGCCCAGCAATCAGTTCCGGTTGTTTTTCCAGTAATTGTTTTAAATTTCTTGGACGCCAGTTGCCTTTCTTATAGACGACTTGTTGGCTGACATAGTAATAAGCGGGCCCTGTTCTGTACTCATTCAAGCGTTGATTCGATTGACTTAACCCTGCAGCAACAACGTCGATTTCCCCATTTTTCAGTGCAGGAAAGAGACTAGACAACCGATAAGCGGGTTTCATCTCTAGTTTAACCCCAAGCTGATTGGCAAATTCGCGCGCTAGTTCGTAGTCCAGCCCTGCAGGGCCATCTGGGCCAATGTAGTAGGAGAGTTGATTGTTCAACGTACCCACTCGCAATACGCCACGTTCACGAATATGGTCAAGCTCGCTTTTAGGATCTGAATCGATTTGGCAACCGACGACAAAAAGAGTGAGTAGGAAAATGGACAATGAGCGATGAAGCTGAATCAGATAATACTTTGGCATTTATGAGCGATCTCTTACATCAATTACTGCCTTTATATCAAAGGCGGCCATATTGGCAAAGTTTCAGATCAAAAACGGATGAAAAAGTGTCGGCGACCACGCTAATGTGGCTGTATTTCAAATTTGACAAAAAAAATGACGCAAACGGTTGCTTTTGGTGTTACGTCACAAAAAGAATTCCTTTATAATACGTTCGAAATCACGAGGTGAAATTGGTATGTATTCAGTTTTCTTTTGTTAACTTATTGTATTTTAATGATTTTGAATTCATTCCAATTACACCTCAACCCACTGTATAAGAGACCTAAGCACATGAGAATTTTGCGTGGCTCCCCAGCGCTTTCTGAGTTTCGTGTTAACAAACTCGTTGAACTTTGTCGTGAACAGCAACTGCCTGTATCGGGTATTTACGCGGAGTTCATGCATTTTGCTGATCTCTCTGCGGATTTAGACGCTCAATCCCTTGAAAAATTAGAGAAACTACTCACTTATGGCCCAACGATTCAAGAACATGAGCCACAAGGTCTTCTTTTACTGGTCACTCCTCGCCCTGGAACCATCTCGCCTTGGTCTTCCAAGGCGACGGATATTGCGCATAACTGTGGTTTGAATGAGGTGAAGCGCTTAGAGCGAGGTACGGCTTACTACATCGAATTAGATCGCGAACTTTCTCAACCGCAACTTGTTACGCTTTATTCACTGCTGTACGACCGAATGATGGAAGTCGTGTTTACCGATTTCGAATCAGCAACCTCACTGTTTAAAGTCGCTGAACCTGCTCCCGTAGCGTACGTCGACTTGCAGAATGGCGGCCGCTCAGCGCTTGAAAAAGCAAACGTTACCCTTGGGCTTGCATTGGCTGACGATGAAATTGATTATTTGTTCGAAAGCTTCGTCACTAAGCTTGAGCGTAATCCAACCGATATCGAATTAATGATGTTTGCTCAAGCAAACTCTGAGCATTGTCGCCATAAAATCTTCAATGCCGATTGGACTATTGATGGCGTTAAGCAAGATAAATCGCTGTTTAAGATGATCAAAAACACTTATGAAGTGACTCCTGATCACGTGCTGTCTGCCTATAAAGATAATGCCGCCGTCATGGTGGGTTCAGAAGTTGGGCGTTTTTTCCCTGATCCAGAGACACGCCAATATGGTTATCACCATGAAAAAGCGCATATTTTAATGAAGGTGGAAACACACAACCACCCGACGGCGATTGCTCCTTGGCCGGGCGCTTCAACGGGTTCCGGTGGTGAAATTCGTGACGAAGGTGCAACGGGGATTGGTGGAAAACCTAAAGCCGGGTTAGTCGGTTTTACTACTTCAAACTTGCGTATTCCTAATTTTGTGCAGCCTTGGGAAACGGATTTTGGTAAACCGGGGCGCATTGTCACGGCACTTGATATTATGCTGGAAGGCCCGCTTGGTGGCGCGGCTTTTAACAACGAATTTGGTCGTCCAAACTTGTTAGGTTACTTCCGTACTTACGAAGAGAAAGTTAACTCTCACGCAGGTGAAGAAGTGCGTGGTTATCACAAACCAATCATGATTGCTGGTGGGATGGGGAATATCCGCGACGAGCATGTGCAGAAAAAAGAGATCCCTGTTGGCGCGAGCTTAATTGTGCTTGGTGGTCCGGCAATGAACATTGGCCTTGGTGGGGGCGCCGCTTCTTCTATGGCATCTGGTCAATCTGCGGAAGATCTTGATTTTGCGTCGGTACAGCGTGAAAACCCAGAGATGGAACGCCGCTGCCAAGAGGTGATTGATCGCTGCTGGCAACTCGGTGAGGCGAATCCGATCGCCTTTATCCATGATGTGGGCGCTGGTGGTATCTCAAACGCATTGCCTGAGCTTGTTGATGATGGTGAACGTGGCGGTATTTTCCAGCTGCGTGATGTACCTAACGATGAGCCGGGAATGAGCCCGCTTGAAATTTGGTGTAATGAATCACAAGAGCGTTACGTACTGGCTGTAGCGCCAGAAAATATGGCGCGCTTTGACGCCATTTGCCAACGTGAGCGCGCGCCTTATGCTGTTGTGGGCATTGCCACTGAAGAGCGTGAACTGAAATTGGAAGATTCACATTTCGACAATACGCCAATTGATATGCCGATGGACGTATTGCTTGGCAAAACACCTAAAATGTATCGTGATGTGAAGACGCTGAAAGTTAATAATCCAGCACTTGATCGCCGTGATATCGAATTGAACGAAGCGATTGATCGTATACTGCGTCTCCCTGCGGTTGCAGAAAAAACCTTCCTCATCACCATTGGTGACCGAACCGTCACTGGCTTGGTCGCTCGTGACCAAATGGTTGGTCCGTGGCAAGTGCCAGTAGCAAACTGCGCGGTCACTGCGGCAAGTTATGATACTTACCATGGCGAAGCGATGTCGATGGGTGAGCGCACGCCAGTTGCTTTGCTGGATTTTGGGGCATCGGCACGTTTAGCCGTGGGCGAAGCGATCACCAATATTGCCGCTACCCATATCGGTGATATCAAACACATTAAGTTGTCGGCGAACTGGATGTCACCAGCGGGTCACCCAGGTGAAGATGCTGGTTTGTATGAGGCAGTAAAAGCGGTCGGTGAAGAGCTTTGTCCTGCGCTCGGCCTGACTATCCCAGTGGGTAAAGATTCGATGTCGATGAAGACCAAATGGGATGAAAATGGCGAACAAAAAGAAGTGACCTCTCCGCTATCATTGGTGATCACGGCATTTGCTCGTGTTGAAGATGTACGTAACACCATCACCCCTCAGTTAAGAACCGATAAGGGCGAAACCTCACTGGTTTTGATTGATTTAGGTAATGGTAAGAATCGCTTGGGCGCAACGGCGTTAGCACAAGTCTACAAACAGTTGGGTGATAAACCCGCAGACGTAGATAATGCGGCGCAGCTTAAAGCCTTCTATGAAGCGATCCAAACCTTGGTCGCGAATCAGCAGATTATCGCTTATCACGATAAAGGTGACGGTGGTTTATTCGTTACGCTAGCTGAAATGGCCTTTGCTGGTCATTGTGGCGTGAAAGCCGATATCGCCGCGCTAGGTGATGATGCGTTGGCCGCGTTATTCAATGAAGAGCTGGGCGCAGTCATTCAAGTTCGTCACCACGATTTAGAGACGGTGATCTCGACGCTAACGACGCATGGTTTACAAGCGTGTTCACACGTTATCGGTCGTGTTGACGCTTCTGATGAACTAGCCATTACTGCTGGTGAACAACCTATTGTTGTGCGTAACCGCACCGAACTTCGCACCATTTGGGCTGAAACCACGCATAAGATGCAAGCGCTACGCGATAACCCGCAGTGCGCGGATCAAGAGTTTGCAGCAAAACAAGATAACAGTGATAAAGGTCTTAACGTCAGTTTGAGCTTTGACGTGCAACAAGATGTTGCGGCACCGTATATTGCTAAAGGCGTGAAGCCAAAAATGGCTATTTTGCGCGAGCAAGGGGTTAACTCACACGTTGAAATGGCGGCAGCGTTTGATCGCGCAGGCTTTGAAACAACCGATATACACATGAGCGACATCTTAACGGGTCAAGCGGTGCTTGAAGAGTACCAAGGCCTCGTCGCATGTGGTGGGTTCTCTTATGGTGACGTATTGGGCGCGGGTGAAGGCTGGGCGAAATCAGTGCTGTTTAATGTACAAGCTCGTGAACAGTTCCAAAGTTTCTTCCAACGTGAAGACACTTTCTCGCTAGGAGTGTGTAACGGTTGTCAAATGCTGTCGAATTTGAAAGAGTTAATCCCCGGCGCTGATTTATGGCCGCGTTTTGTGCGCAATGAATCAGAGCGTTTTGAAGCGCGCTTTAGCTTAGTGGAAGTGCAGCAATCAGATTCACTGTTTTTTAATGAGATGGCTGGCTCGCGCATGCCGATTGCGGTTTCGCATGGCGAAGGGCGCGTTGAAGTTCGTGATACGGCACATTTAGTGGCGATTGAACAATCAGGCACTGTTGCGCTGCGTTTTGTGGATAACAACGGCCATGCCACACAGCAATATCCGAACAACCCAAATGGTTCACCAAATGCCATTACAGGCTTAACGACTCAAGATGGCCGTGTGACGATCATGATGCCGCACCCAGAGCGCGTGTTCCGCACGGTAGCGAACTCTTGGCATCCTGATTCTTGGGGTGAAAATAGCCCATGGATGCGTATGTTCCAAAATGCACGTAAGAACTTAGGGTAACTCACCTTGTCGCCAGTGAGAGAAACGACTTAGTCTTGTTATTCCAGCCGCTGCAACTCAGCGGCTTTTTTGTTTACTTTGAGGATGAATTTTTTGTAAAAAATGCAGAAAAAAATTGTGATTTGTGCTCTAATGCCGCGCTTACCAAGGGATGGTGTTCAACATCCGCCGCCATATAATATAATGGCGCGCGACAAACGTTGATGAGTAATCCCTTATTATTCCCTTAGGAAAACGAAAATGTCAGAAAGTAAAAAATTTACCATCAAAGTGACTGAAAAGCGCAATGGTTGGGCGGCGGAAATCGTACGTCAAGTGACCTCTCGCAGAAGTGTTGTTTCAAAGCGCGAAATGGGTTTTGAAAGCGAAGCACAAGCACAAGCTTGGGCGGAAAAAGAGCTCAGTGGCTTTATTGAGAACCAAGCGAAACGCAATGAGCGTAAGGCTCTGGCAAGAAAAGAGAAAAAAGCTTAGTACAAAAAATCTGAGTGCTGTGTTTTAAGAACTGTTATTTGAACGAAAACCCGCTTTAAATTAGCGGGTTTTTTATGCCTTAACGAAATTGACCGATTTGCGGTAAAAACTCAAAGCCTGCACTGGCTAAGCGAGCTTCTAATGCCGCCCGATCGATATCAAAGTCATCCGCCAGCTTATCGAGATCGCCATTAAAATCATCACGTAGCTTCATATTGATGATGCTCATCAGCATGATTGGATCCATTGTGGCAAAATTGGCTAAATTCATCACTTATCCTCGAAATCAGAAATCAGCAAGTTAGCTGCCGCAAAGGCTGCTTGCTCTCGAACCGCTTTTGGCAGCGATTCGTCTGCTGCGACATCATTCAAGGTTTTGATGGCGCAGGAGATTGCTTGAGGAATATAAGCTTGATCACCACTGCCTATCTGCGCATAAAGCTCGCGCACTAATTCACAACAACCGTAAACTTGCATAGATTAAATCCTAACTAATGATAATGGCTCTCAATATACACATTACGTTTGGCAAAGACAAAATCAGAACTTGCGTTTGCGCAAGCTCTGATTGCATGTGATGAAACTTTAAGCATTCACTTGCTGCTCTAGCGCCATGACCAGATCGTCGGCTAGCTGTAGTTGCTTAGCGAGCTCGTTCAGATACGCTTTTTCCATGAAATTTTGTTCATTGGCGATAAGTAAAGAGGCCAGATAAAGCTCACTCGCTTGTGCGGGCGTTGTGGCTAACTGTGCAATAGCTGCGGGATCGAGCGGTTTATGCAGCTCATTTTTTACCAGTTGCTGCAATTGGTTATCTGCGCCCATTTCAGAGATGGCTTGCTCAATTTTCGCCATTTCTTGTTCATCCACATGACCATCAGCTTTTGCGGCGGCAATCATCGCTTTTAGGATCAGCGTGCTGTGGCTAGCATCATTAGGGTCAAAGCTAGACTGCGGTTGAGTGGTCGTTTGTTTTGCTTGCCAGTCATTATACGCTTTATAGGCTAGTGCGCCGAGCGCCGCTGCTCCACCAATCCCTATCACTTTAGTGCCTATTTTTTTTGCTTTCTTCGAGCCCATCAATAAACCGATTAGGCCACCACCGAGTGCACCAGCTCCTAAGGTTTTGAGTTTACTTGAATCTTGTGTGATAGCGCCGAGTTGGCTTGAACCTTGTTTTACGATGTCTGAATTCAATGCTTGGTTAAGTAAACTTTTTAGATCCATAGGTCACCTCCATTAATAATGGATTAAAGAATAGATCACCGTAGATGAATCGAAGATTAATATGCTTGAAAAAGCTTTTGTGGCTGGTGACAAAATAAAAAAGGTTGCCATTTAGGCAACCTTTTCAAGAGCATACTTTATTAGGCGATTTGAGCATTAATAAAGGAGACTATTTCATTCATAGCGACGGCCGACTTCTCACCACTGCGGCGATGTTTATATTCGAAGTTGCCCTCATCCATACTGCGATCGCCAATAATGATGGTATGTGGCACACCGATCAGTTCCATATCTGAGAACATTACGCCCGGGCGCTCTTTACGATCATCAAATAGCACTTCAATACCAGCTGCGGTCAGTTCCGCATACAGCTTTTCAGCAGCTTGTTGGACGCGCTCTGATTTGTGCATGTTCATGGGGACAATCGCCACTTGGAAAGGCGCGATCGCGTCAGGCCAGATGATGCCGTATTTATCGTTGTTTTGCTCAATGGCTGATGCCACAACGCGTGATACACCAATGCCGTAACAACCCATCTCTAAAATGGTGTTTTTACCATTAGAATCAAGAACGCCACAGTTCATTTTCTCAGAGTAGTTGGTACCCAATTGGAAAATATGACCCACTTCGATACCGCGTTTGAGCATTAGTGTCCCTTTGCCACATGGGCTTGGGTCGCCTTCAACGACGTTACGGAGGTCTTCCACTTTCGCTAGCTCAACGTCACGGCCCCAGTTGATGCCAAAGTAGTGTTTGCCATCGATGTTGGCTCCTGCGCCAAAATCGCTCATGACGGCTACGCTGTGATCAACGATAAACGGCAATTCAAGACCAACAGGGCCAAGAGAGCCAGGGCCTGCGCCAATCAGCGCGCGAATCTCTTCTTCGCTAGCCATTTCTAGCGGAGCGGCAACTTCAGCGAGTTTCTCGGCTTTGATTTCATTGAGTTCATGATCACCACGGATAATCAGTGCCACGATAGAGGCATCGATCTCATCAGATGCTTTTACAAACAGTGTTTTAACTGTTTTCTCAATCGGTAGGCCATGCTGCTCAACCAATTCAGCGATGGTTTTGGCGTTTGGCGTATCAACCTGCGTCATCTCTTGAGTTGGCGCGGCGCGCTCAACGGCTGGCGCAATGGCTTCTGCTTTTTCGATGTTGGCGGCGTAATCCGATTCAGTTGAGAAGGCGATGATGTCTTCACCACTTTCAGCCAATACATGGAACTCATGCGAGCCGTTACCACCGATAGCGCCGGTGTCGGCTAATACTGGGCGGTAATCAAGCCCCATTCGATCGAAGGCTTTACAGTAAGCTTCGTGCATCGCTTGGTAAGATTTCTCTAAGCCTGCTTTATCAATATCAAAGCTATAGGCATCCATCATGCAGAATTCACGAGCACGCATCACACCAAAACGAGGACGTCTCTCATCACGGAATTTGGTTTGAATCTGGTACAGGTTCAGCGGCAATTGCTTGTAAGAGCTGACTTCGTTGCGTACCAAGCTGGTGATCACTTCTTCTGCTGTTGGACTAAGCACAAACGGACGAGTATGGCGGTCAGTAAAGCGAAGTAGCTCAGGGCCCATTTTCTCAGAGCGGCCTGTCTCTTCCCACAGTTCAAACGGTTGCACAACGGGCATCAAGGTTTCGATTGCACCGGCATTGTCGATCTCTTGACGAACGATGTTTTCGACTTTACGCAGCACACGTAGACCAGTAGGCAGCCAGGTATAAAGACCTGAAGCCAGCTTACGGATCATACCTGCACGTAACATGAGCTGATGGCTCACGACTTCTGCGTCGTTTGGAGTCTCCTTCAAAGTAGAAAGAAGATATTTACTGGTACGCATTCTATGGTATCCGTTTCATGATAGTTAAAAGCGCTCTCCAATGAGAGGCTAGAATTAAGCCGCTAATAATATCAGCCAATCGGCTTTGTCAAAAGCGTTCTATTGCGGTTACTGAGACTAAGTTGTTTGCGATAGTGAATTTTACGTTCAGATCGAACAGATTTACCGCATATTCTTTATGATCGATTTTGTGTTTTTTATAGGCTGGGCGAGGGTCTTGAGCCAGCACTTGCTCAATGACGGCTTTAACTATATCGTGATCTGCCCGCGCATTCAGTACCGTTAACGCCGCTTGGCTAAAGGTCACTGCGATCTTGTCGGGCTCGCTCTCGGCATAGCCACCGCTGGCTGTGGCTATCGAATCGGAATAGGGAATATAGGGTTTGATGTCAATGATCGGTGTGTTATCGACTAAATCTACGCTGCCTAGTTCCAAATAAACCTGATCACCTTGCTGAGTGACGCCTTTCAATTCAACGGCAGACATACCGATGCCGTTAGGTCGAAACGTGGCCCGTGAAGCAAATACGCCGATCCGTTCATTTCCGCCTAAGCGCGGTGGGCGCACCGTCGGTTTCCAACCTGCATCGAGGTTTTGGTCAAACAGAAAAAGTAACCAGACATGGCTAAATTGTTCGATACCTCGTACCGACTCTAAGCAATTAGCGTGACCGATGAGCTTGACTCTCGCGCTTGCGCTCGCCACTAAGCGAGGTTGGCGAGGAACGGCAAATTTTTCTTTATAAGGCGTTTCAATAGTGCCAATCGGAGCAATGGTGTGCATATCCGTATCCGTCTTTTTTCACGTTGGTTGAGAAAAATATCACATTTAAGCTTGCTTTTCTTCTTGGTAATGATTATTAATTGGCATGTTATAACATAACAATTTAAGTAAGGGGAAATTGATGAAAGACGGAATTCATCCGCCATACCAAAAAGTGGTTTTCCACGACACCAGTGTGGATAAGTATTTTATTGTGGGTTCAACGCTAAAAACTGATCGGACGATCGAGTGGGAAGATGGCAACACCTATCCTTATTTCACCTTAGATGTGTCGTCTGAATCGCATCCGTATTACACCGGTAAGCAGCGAGTTGTTCAAAAAGAAGGACGAGTGGCGAATTTCAATCGTCGCTTTGCTCAGTTTGGTAAGGAGTAAACTATGAAAGTATTAAGTTCATTAAAAAGCGCAAAATCACGTCATCCAGATTGTCAAATCGTCAAAAGACGCGGTCGTTTATATGTAATTTGTAAAACCAATCCAAGATTTAAGGCGGTTCAGCGCTAATGAAGAGAAACGGTTGGACAGGCTAGTGATTGTCCAACCGTCAAAACGTGGTTATTTGTTCGCTTTAGCCAAAATGCGATCCAAATGGTTGGCAAATTCGCGCCGTTCTGTTTGAGAAAGCGCACTTGGTCCGCCAGTTTGGATACCGCTTGATCGCATTGTGTCCATAAAATCTCGAATATTGAGGCGTGCCTTGATGGTCTCTTTGGTATACAGCTCACCACGAGAATTGAGCGCCAAGCCACCTTTGGTTATCACTTCATCGGCCAGCGGAATATCGGAAGTAATTACCAAATCGCCCACTTCTACCCGTTTGACGATTTCGTTATCGGCAACATCAAAACCACTGGGGACTTGCAGTGAACGAATGTTGGATCGTTGCGGAATCGGAACGACATGATTGGCCACAAAAGTACATTCAACGCCCGTCCTTTCGGCTGCGCGGACAATGGTTTCACGAATTACTTTCGGACATGCATCGGCGTCCACCCAAATTTTCATCATTCAATTACTTCTCGGTTAGTTGTGCCTCTAGGGCTGCTACTCGGGCTGACAAAGCGGCTAGTTGCGTTTCAAGTTCGGCTACCTTGCTCGCGCTATTTTCCGTACTAACGCTCACTTCTACTTTGGGAACTCGGTGTGCATTTTTCCAACTTTTGATGGTTGCAATCAAGGCCGGCATTGGCACTGAGGTGCTAAGACGTGACTTTACTAAGGCCACACTCGGTTCCTTTCCCTGTTGTTGTAAGAGAGTCAAGATGTTTTCTAGTTCTTGAGTGACATCTTTTGTGAGCATAGGTTGTCCTTTTTGTGAGTTGCTGTGATCTTACCTTTTATTTACCAAGAGCAAAAGTGGCGAAGTGTTGTAAGAGATCTCGCACATTGTTTGTAAGAAATCACAGTGTTTAGCGCAGTGTTTGGTGGTGATTTTTTTATAACCATTTGTTTTTAATTAATATATCTATTTCTTTAGGTTGTTTTTTTTAAAATGATATTTTTAGGTGATTGTTTCTTAAAGCCAAACGAGTAAATTGGACCCTGTCGGAAGGATTCTGACAAGGAATTACAAAGCACCAGGGTTTGGTCTCTTCAGGAAGAAGACAAGGTTGTTCACGAAGAATAACCACGCAGGATGCTAGGACAGCGTAAGGATACAACAGTTGGCAGGATGCGAGCTGCATGGATTGGCGATGGACACCTTGTGGATAAGGCAGGACAACATCAGGATGATGTTATGGACACCGCTCAAGGAACAAGTGATGAGTATTGACCGGAGTGTTAGTACCATGGAAAGTTTGGACACCGCTAGGATGGCGATGCAGGATGAGCCGAAGAATTGGCCACTATTATGGATGATGCATGGAGCACACAATTTAGTAGCTGGACTGCTGCGAGTAAGACTTTAAGCCTCGACACATGCGTGTTGAGGCTTTTCTTATTACTTGCATTCTGGCTTTAGCGTGTTGTTGCTTCAAAAAAAGTTCATATGATAAGTGCAGCAAAATAATAACAACAAAAAAACAATCTAGATCAATTACCTCATCGTTCGGTTGGTTTAATTTTCGGCTTCTTTGCAAAAATAGAGTACCAGATTTTATCTGGGCTAAGGCGTATTGCCCTGAGCCTAGTTGAGTCTTTCGGTATTATTTTGCGGCTAACAAGGATTGTACGTGACAACCGTAACAAGAAGAACACTTCTTCTCCCTTACACCGATTCGTTAGAGTCTGATTTTTTGATGCTCAATTGTTGCGCCAAAAATCGGGCACAGATGAATGGCCCTAAAACGGTCGCTTCAGCAAAACAGCTTTTTCAACGAGTGCTTCATGATCCTCATTTGTACGCAATGGCGGTGTTAGATAATTATAACCGCGAATACATGGGGCATTTGTTCATTGAACTTGACGAAGAGCGAGCAGAACTCGGTTTTCTGTTTGATAAATTGTATTGGGGCAAAGGCATTGCAACTGAGGCATTGAAGGCTTTTTTACCTAAAGCGGCCTACCAATTGCAACGACAAAAAATTACAGCCACTGCTAATATTGGCCACCATGCCTCTATTGCGGTACTCAAAAAACTCGGCTTTGAGCTGTTGGGTGAGAAAGAAGATGTTTTTGGCCCTTATTGGGAATTTGAGTTTACATACGATGAGGCGGCAAATGAAAAGCAGATGGCCTAAAGCCTATCATTTGTAATTCACCTTGGTAGCAGTCGTCACCTAGTGCAGAAAACTCAAACCAATAAACGGTATGCCAACGCCAGAGTCCTTCTGGCGTTTTGAATTTGTGGCGTCCAAAAGCAACGCTGATCAGCTGTAAGTCGAGTTGTTCGCATTTTCGACTGATCGCCGCTTTTGCTAATTCGGCTTGGCGACGCTGTTGCCAGAAAAGAAAGCAGCCCAAACTGAGTAATAAAATAGCCAATAGATCGCCTAGCATAAACATTCCAGTTATTGAGTTTTGGTCGCTTGCTGTAAGCGAATTAAGGCATCGGCTAATTCGATCGAAGGGCTAGAATGCAGCAGTGGCAGCAGTACCATTCGCAGTTCTGGCAGCATCACTAAATCAGCAAAGAGCTGGTTAAAGAGGGTTTGATTGCCTGTTTGCGCCAAGCGTAATAAAAACGTTTCGGCAAGCAATGGGTTAGACAATACATGCCACGAGCGCCCTGCAATGGCAATTAATATCTCTTGATGGCTCAAGCGTGGGCTTTGCAGAATACGTTCAACCAAGGTCGCGGTGAGTGCATTATTCGCACCTGATAAGGCTCGTACTAAGGCAGAGAGTAAGAACAGATCAGGTTCGTGGCTTTCGATGTGCAACATTGCCATCTCTTGCAAACGCAGCGCCAACTTATCATTCAACGGTGCACTATGTTCGAGCGCCCCCAGCAGGGCATACAAAGGCTGAGCGGGGAGGTGGTTTAATGCTTTCCTTAATAACACGCTATTTTGTTCTTTGCTTAAACGAGCACAAATATCAGTAATGCCTTGTAAGCCGACCGTCTGCCAGTTTTCCCAGCCTAAATCCCCACTAAAATAGTGTTGTGCATGCTCATAATATTGGCTTGATGGTAGGTTCAACTGGGCGCGTATTTGGCTGTGGAATACCGCCATTTTGTCGTCGCTCGGTTTAAAGGTATAAGGATTATTGGCAAGCTTTTGTTGCTGCTCATCGCTGAGGTCTTGATGCAAACGTGACCCCATCGCTTCAAGTACAAACTTGATGAAGTTACCTATCTCAGCTTGTTTGAGTAGGCCGCGTTCATCCAAAGAGAATTTAAGAAACCAGATCCAAGGTTGTTGGGCTTGGTTCCAATACGCGATGGCAAGATGAGCATGACGCTGCAATGGATAGGGATACGGTTGTTGACCTTTTTCTACTTGAGAAAAGTGTGTATTTTCAATCGGGCAGATGCGTCTTCCTAAATCAAAGATCCGATATTGGCTACCACTATTGGTGAGCAATTGGCTAAGCGTATGAATGGTATCCATGGATAAAGTGGCCTTAACTTGTGTTCTTGAATAACTATTTTTGATCAATAACTCTCTTTGAACAATAAATGGTACTCTATAGCCCATTTTCAAGGTCACTTAGCAAATTAACTTGGTGAATAATGACAGTAAGCACAGAACTTACCCACCTGTTGAAGCAATTAGAAACTCAGCTACGCAATACTCAGTGCTGGCAATCTCAGCCACCAAGCGAAAGCGCATTGATGAGCACAGAGCCTTTCTCCATCGATACCCTCACTCCGGAGCAGTGGCTGCAGTGGATTTTCATCCCCAAAATGTTATTGGCAATTGAGCAGCAAGCAGAGCTTCCTCAAGGGTTTTCGCTCACTCCCTATTTTGAAGAGGCATGGCAACATCAAGCGGAATTGGCTGAGGTGATTCCGCTGCTACGTTTGATTGATGAGGTAAGCCAACCATGTTAGAGATTCTGTATCAGGACGATGATTTGGTCGCCGTGAATAAACCCGCAGGAATGCTGGTGCATCGCTCATGGCTAGATAAACACGAAACGCAATTTGTGATGCAAACGCTGCGCGATCAAATTGGCCAGCATGTGTTTCCCCTACATCGATTAGATAGGCCAACTTCTGGCGTGCTCGTGTTTGCGCTCTCCAGTGAAGTGGCGGCGCAAATGATGCCGATGTTTGCCAACCATCAAATGGAAAAAACGTACCATGCGATTGTGCGTGGTTGGATTGAACAAGGGGATGTGCTTGATTACCCACTCAAAATCGAGTTAGATAAAATTGCCGATAAGTTTGCCAAACAAGATAAAGAAGCCCAAGAAGCGATCACCGCTTATCAACCATTAGCGACAGTAGAAGTGCCGTATTCAACCGGGCGTTTCCCAACCAGCCGCTACTGTTTGGTGGAAATGAAGCCGCAAACGGGCCGTAAACATCAGTTGCGTCGTCATATGCACCATTTGAGTCATCCGATTATTGGTGATACCACTCATGGTGATGGCAAGCACAACCGCCTATTTCGCGATCATTATGACGCGCAGCGTCTGATGCTCCATGCCTCTGAATTACGTTTTACTCATCCGTTTACTGGCCAAGCATTAGTGCTTAAAGCTGGTTTTGATGAGGTATGGCAAAGGCTGTTTACTCAGTTTGAGTGGAGCCAGCCGATATAAAAACAAAACCCTCGCGATGCGAGGGTTTTGAGTATTGGGATGTAACTGAAAGTGGTGTAGCTTATCGAGCTATTCGGTTCATAAAAACCTTCAGTTCATAAAACCGACAGCTTATAAAACGCTCGCTACTTTGCTAAATATTCTTGAATGGAACGCTCGATTCCTTTGGCATCTAAACCTAATTCTGCATGCAGCTCTTCTTGTGTGCCTTGAGCGATGAATTGATCAGGCAAACCTAGATTGAGTACCGGTTTTAGGATTTTCTCTTTCATCATCAATTCAATGACACCAGCACCCGCACCACCTGCAATCGCATTCTCTTCCAAGGTCACTAGCACATCATGTTGCGCAGCCAGTTGGCGAATGAGTGTTTCATCAAGGGGCTTAACAAATCGCATGTCAGCCACTGTTGCATTTAGCTTATCGGCTGCTTCAAGCGCGTTTGGTAGGAAAGTGCCAAAGTTGAGGATCGCGATTTTTTCATTCGCGATAGCCGTGTCACATTGGCGCATAATGCGTCCTTTACCAATCTCTAACGCACTAAATTGGGTTTGGATTTCGACTCCCATGCCATTGCCACGAGGATAACGCACGGCGCTTGGCCCTGTGTGTTTATGGCCGGTATAGAGCATTTGTCGGCACTCATTTTCATCGGCGGGTGCCATGATCACCATGTTGGGAATGCAGCGCATGAAGCTTAAATCAAACGCACCTTGGTGAGTTTGGCCATCAGCTCCGACTAACCCTGCACGGTCAATGGCAAACATAACCGGTAAATTCATGATGGCAACATCGTGGATCAGTTGATCATAACCCCGTTGTAAAAAGGTTGAGTAGATCGCCACTATCGGATGATCTCCCGCAATCGCCATACCTGTCGCAAGGGTGACGGCATGTTGCTCAGCAATCGCCACATCAAAATATTGTTGTGGGAACTCTTTTGAAAAGCGAACCATGCCAGAGCCTTCGCGCATCGCGGGTGTAATCGCCATTAATTTTGGATCTTGCGCGGCCATATCGCATAAAAAATCGCCAAAGATTTTAGAAAAAGTAGGTTTAGCATTGCTGCTTTTTGGCAGGCTAGTGTGGCTCGGGTCAAATTTAGGAACGCCATGGTAACCAATCGGATCTTTTTCGGCGGGCTCATAACCTTTGCCTTTTTTGGTCATGATGTGCAAAAACTGCGGGCCTTTGAGCTCGCGCATGTTGCGTAATGTCTTGATAAGTTCAATCACATCATGGCCATCTACTGGGCCGATATAGTTAAATCCAAGCTCTTCAAACAAGGTGCCGGGTACGACCATGCCTTTCAAGTGCTCTTCTGTGCGGCGTACCAGCTCTTTGATAGGCGGTATGCCAGAGAGCACTTTTTTGCCACCTTCACGGATCGAGGTATAAAGGCTACCGGAAAGCAGTTGCGCTAAATGGTTATTCAGTGCGCCCACGTTTTCAGAGATCGACATTTCGTTGTCGTTGAGCACGACTAACATATCCGGATGAACGTCGCCAGCATGGTTCATTGCTTCAAAGGCCATGCCTGCGGTGATAGCACCATCACCAATCACGCCCACCACTTTGCGATTTTTCCCTTCTTTACCTGCACTGATCGCCATCCCTAAGGCGGCACTGATTGAGGTGGACGAGTGGCCGACAGAGAGCGTGTCATATTCACTTTCTTCACGCCAAGGAAAAGGGTGAAGACCATCTTTTTGACGAATGGTCGACATTTGCTCGCGGCGACCAGTTAATATTTTGTGCGGGTAAGCTTGGTGGCCTACATCCCAAATCAGCTGATCAAAAGGGGTGTTATAGACGTAGTGTAGGGCAACCGTTAATTCAACCGTGCCTAAGCCTGACGCAAGGTGGCCACTCGACTGACTGACGGAATTGAGAAGGTAGTTTCTTAATTCATCACACAACGTTGGCAGAACCTCTTTCGGCAGACTGCGCAGTTCATCGGGTGTATTTGCTAAAGCCAGTGTTGGGTATTTTGAAATATCAAGAGTCATAATTTTGCGCGCTTATAGTTTAGTTCTTGCGCTCGACGACGTATCGGGCGAACTCTTCGAGTGATTCTGTATTGTAGGGTATTGCTTCCAAGGCTTGAAGAGCTTCCTGTAACAGACTTTGTGCTTTATCAATAGCACCTTGTAACCCTAGCAGCGCTGGGTAGGTACTTTTATTGAGTTGTTGATCCGAGCCTTGAGGTTTACCTAATGTCTCGGTATCGCTAACGATATCCAAAATATCATCTTGAACTTGGAATGCGAGACCAACGGCATCGGCATAGCGATCCAATTGTGGTAGTACCGCAAGCCCTTTTTCACCAGCCGCAAGCGCACCTAAACGGATTGCACAACGCATCAAGGCTCCCGTTTTATTGCGATGGATCTCTTCTAATTCCTGCACTGAGACCAGACGATTTTCTGCTTGCAGATCCAACGCTTGCCCTATACACATACCTTGAGCACCGGAAGCTTGAGCCAACATTTGGACCATCTTAATGCGGTTGACTTGCGCATGTTCGGCGAGTTGACCTTCTGCCAAAATAGTAAAGGCCAGTGTTTGCAGGGCATCGCCCGCTAAAATCGCGATGGCTTCGTCAAATTCGATGTGACAAGTGGCTTTACCGCGACGCAATTCATCGTCGTCCATCGCGGGAAGGTCATCGTGGATCAATGAATAAGCATGAATACATTCTATTGCGCAGGCTGGGGTATCGAGTTCATCTGGCGTACAACCAAGCATTTGCCCTGTGATATACACCAAATAAGGTCGAGCTCTTTTGCCGCCAAGTAACAAACCGTAGCGCATCGCGTCAATCAACGGTTGTTTTTGGTGCGGTAAACGGCCTAACCAAAGGTTTAATTGGTCAATATTTCTTTGCTGATAGGAGCTCAGAGCCTCAATCATAGGGCACTCTTTCTACTAAGTTGTGGTATCTACTAGGTTACGATCGACCGTTTCCCTGTGACTTAATTGACAGGTTCATGTCACATAGCGAGCGATGAGATCGATAAATATGAGTCAGTAATAAGTATGTATCAGTAATACGTGCCTATTACTCAGGTAGTTCAGTAAAGTCAGAGAGTGGCGCGTCATCGCTCGCACTGAGCAAAATACTGACTCGCTGCTCCGCTTCACTTAACTTACTTTGTCCAGCACGAGCAAGGGATATTCCGCGCTCGAATTTTTTTAGCGCATCATCTAAGGCTAAATCGCCATTTTCTAGCTGTTCCACTAAGCTATCAAGTTCTTCGATTGTCGCTTCGAAGGACATATTTTCAGGTTTCTTGCTCGCCATAATCTTTTTATCTTGGTAAATATGCACGAAAGTTACCTTAGGGCGTAGTGATGGTCAAATTTAACCAACGATTTTTGTCTGAAAAGTCCCTCTTTTGGAACTGTCACTATCACAAATAATAATACGATACTTAGCAACCAGGCCGATATTTACTGAAATAGTGACGGTGACTCAGAATCTTGGCCATATCAGTGTACTGGCAACAGTGCATCTTTGCTCAGTTTAGGTATAAACTGAATAGAGAGAATTTCGGTATGATCCAATAATTTACTTAAAGATTTGAATCTATTGCCGATAACGAGTTTAAACTCATTATCGCGGGTAAGCAGCATGAGGAGTGCTTTGTGGATTTAGCAACGCTGATAGGCCTGATCGGAGGCCTCGCTTTCGTTATCATGGCGATGATTTTAGGCGGAAGCCTAATGATGTTCTTCGACGTCACATCTATCTTGATCGTAGTGGGGGGCTCAACCTTTGTTGTTTTGATGAAATTCACGATGGGACAATTTTTTGGTGCAGCCAAAGTCGCAGGTAAGGCTTTTATGTTTAAAGCTGATGAGCCTGAAGATTTGATCGCAAAAATCGTGGAAATGGCGGATGCGGCACGTAAAGGCGGCTTTCTTGCGTTAGAAGAGATGGAAATTACTAATAGCTTCATGCAAAAAGGGATCGATTTGCTGGTGGATGGCCATGATGCTGACGTGGTGCGTTCTGCGTTGCAAAAAGACATTGTATTGACCGATGAGCGCCATTCTCAAGGGTCTGGTGTATTTCGTGCCTTTGGTGACGTAGCGCCAGCGATGGGCATGATCGGTACTTTGGTGGGCTTGGTTGCCATGTTGTCTAACATGGATGACCCTAAATCAATTGGCCCTGCCATGGCCGTTGCCTTATTAACTACCTTGTACGGCGCTGTTCTCTCGAACATGATTTTTTTCCCGATTGCAGACAAACTTGCTTTGCGCCGAGACCAAGAAAAGCTTAACCGTCGTTTAATCATGGATGGCGTTCTGGCTATTCAGGATGGACAAAACCCACGGGTCATTGATAGTTATCTGAAAAACTACCTCAATGAAGGCAAGCGTGTTTTAGATGTTGATAGCGAATAACGGAGCCTGTAATGGATGATGAAGAAGGCTGTAAATGCCCACCTCCCGGCTTGCCGTTGTGGATGGGAACCTTTGCCGATTTAATGTCGCTGTTGATGTGTTTCTTCGTACTGCTGCTCTCTTTTTCCGAGATGGACGTTCTGAAGTTTAAACAGATAGCAGGCTCGATGAAGTTTGCTTTTGGTGTGCAAAATCGTTTGGAAGTGAAAGACATTCCTAAAGGGACAAGCATCATTGCACAAGAGTTTCGCCCAGGCCGTCCTGAACCGACACCAATTGATGTCATCATGCAACAAACCATTGATATCACCCAGCAGACATTAAATTTCCAAGAAGGTGATTCTGACCGTTCTGGTGGTATGCAGCGTGATGAAGGGCAATTGACTGGGGGGCAATCCCCAGAAACCTCAACACAGAGCAATCAAAATACCGAATCGGAAATGCAACAACAGCAAGCAGAATCTATGTCGCAGGAGATGGAAATTGTTGAACAGGACATCAAAAAAGCGTTAGCAAGAGAAATCGAACAAGGCGCTATTGAAGTTGAAAACTTAGGTCAGCAATTGGTGATCCGTATTCGTGAAAAAGGTGCGTTTCCCGAAGGTTCTGCATTTCTACAACCTAAGTTTCGTCCATTGGTTCGTCAAATTGCCGATCTGGTTAAAGATGTGCCGGGCATTGTGCGTATTTCTGGCCATACCGACAATCAAAGTGTCGATTCTGAATTGTATCGCTCAAACTGGGATCTTTCGGCTCAACGAGCGGTTTCTGTGGCGCAAGAGATGGAAAAGGTTCGTGGGTTTTCTCATCAACGACTCAGGGTGCGTGGTATGGCCGATACCGACCCAGTCGGCTCTAACGATACGGAAAGTGAACGTTCACGCAACCGCCGAGTAGAAATCAGTATCATGCAAGGTGAACCGCTGTACAGTGATGAAGTTCCATCCGTTCAGTAAGTTACGTTGGATTATGTAAAAACACATAGACGAGCGCTAAGGCTCGTCTTTTTTATGGTTATCACCTCGTGTATAATCCTGCGCCCTTAGCGGTGTATCAGTAGCAAGCAGAATGCGACCCATTGATTCACCACGTTACCCAATCAGATTGCGAATAGAACTATGAAATTTATTGTTAAGCCCCATCCGGAAATTTTTGTTAAAAGTGACTCAGTACGCAAGCGCTTCACAAAAATTTTAGAGTCCAATATTCGTAATATCATCAAACGAAGAACAGAGTCAGTCGCGGTATTTAACCGTCGCGATCACATTGAAGTGGCTGCGCAAAGTGACCAATACTATCAAGAAGTCCTTGAAATTCTGACTCATACTCCTGGCATCCAGCAAGTGCTCGAAGTGCAGCAATCTGAGTTTAAGGATATGCATGACATTTACGAGCAAGTGTTAGCGCTCAGCCGTAATAACATCGAAGGAAAAACTTTTGTTGTGCGTGCTAAGCGTCGAGGAAAGCATGATTTTACCTCAATCGATGTTGAGCGTTATGTTGGTGGTGGTTTAAACCAAGCAGTTGAGAGTGCAAAAGTTCAACTTAAAAACCCGGACGTTACCATCAATATTGAAATAGCCGATGAATTGCTCAATCAAGTGATTGCCCGTTATAAAGGCTTAGGTGGTTTCCCTCTTGGCACTCAAGAAGATTTATTGAGTTTGATTTCTGGTGGTTTTGACTCGGGTGTATCAAGCTATTTACACATCAAACGTGGCTCAAAAGTGCATTATTGCTTCTTCAATTTAGGCGGTCCAGCGCATGAAATTGGTGTAAAGCAAGTGGCCCATTATTTGTGGAATAAATACGGTTCTTCAGCCAAAGTGCGTTTTATCTCGGTCGATTTCGAGCCTGTGGTGGCTGAAATCTTAGAAAAAGTAGACGATGGCCAAATGGGTGTGGTGCTAAAACGTATGTTTATGCGCGCCGCAGGCATGATAGCTCATAAGTTAAATATTGAAGCTTTAGTGACCGGAGAAGCGTTGGGTCAAGTTTCGAGCCAAACTCTAACTAATCTTCGTCATATTGATGGTGTGACAGATACTTTAATTTTACGTCCTCTCATCAACTGGGACAAAGAAGAGATTATTAAAGTGGCGCGCGAGATTGGAACAGAAGATTTTGCCAAAACGATGCCAGAATACTGTGGGGTTATTTCAAAAAGCCCAACAGTTAAAGCGGTGAAAGCGAAATTAGAAGCCGAAGAAGCGAAGTTTGATTTCTCAATCCTAGAGCACGTAGTTTACAACGCTCGTCAAATGGATATTCGTGATATTGAGAAAGAGAGCCAAGAGCAAGCACCTGAAGTTGAACAAGTGACCGCTATCGGAAAAGATGCGGTGGTACTTGATATTCGTAGCCCAGATGAAGAAGATGACAAGCCACTGCTGATTGAAGGTGTGGAAGTAAAACATTTGCCTTTCTACAAGTTATCGACTCAGTTTGGCGATTTGGATCAATCGAAAACATATCTCTTATATTGTGCGCGCGGTGTGATGAGCCGGCTTCAAGCTCTGTATTTGAAAGAGCAAGGCTTTAACAACATCAAGGTATATCGACCTTAATCGTTATCTCGATACAGAATCGACCGCTCACGTTTTCGTGAGCGGTTTTTTTATGGCTCCGACTTAATCACAGACATAAAAAAACACCGCCCAAGGGCGGTGCTAAAGAATTTGACAGACAGGTCAAACAATAAATACAGGAAGTATATGTTTTGGTGCAGGGGATAACTGCACAAAACAGGATGGTAGAATTCTACCTCACTCGAAATACGAGTTTGCAAACACAACATCGCAACAAAAGCCAATTGATTCATAACTGAATCAAGCCGTTCAGGCCTTGTTGCGGGGTGAAATATAGAATTTCTCTAGCCGCTCGGCAATGGACAATTTATAATGTTTCAGATTAAAAAAACTAATCTAATTTTTGAGTGTACCTATGTCCAGAAGATTGCCACCATTGAACTCGCTGAAAGTGTTTGAAGCGGCAGCTCGCCAGCTGAGTTTTACTCGTGCTGCGGAAGAGCTATTTGTGACACAAGCCGCAGTCAGTCATCAAATCAAAGCGTTAGAGGAATTTTTAGGGTTAAAGCTATTTCGCCGTCGTAATCGTTCTCTGCTATTGACAGAAGAAGGGCAAAGTTACTTTCTCGACATTAAAGATATCTTCACCGCACTCTCTGAAGCCACCGATAAGGTACTCGAGCGCAGTGAGAAAGGGGCATTAACCATTAGTTTACCGCCGAGTTTTGCGATTCAGTGGCTCGTGCCGCGTCTGGCCGATTTTAACCAGCAAGAGCCGGATATTGATGTGCGTATCAAAGCGGTTGATATGGATGAAGGTTCGTTAACCGATGATGTGGATGTGGCGATTTATTATGGGCGAGGTAACTGGCCTGGTTTACGCGCGGATAAGTTGTATCAAGAGTTTTTGATCCCGCTTTGTTCTCCTTCACTGCTGCTAGGCCCTAAGCCTTTAGAAACACTGGACGATCTAACACGCCATACTCTGCTACACGATACTTCACGTAAAGATTGGAAACAGTTTGCCAAAGAGAACGATCTTGAAGGGGTGAATGTCAACCACGGCCCCATCTTTAGCCATTCGACCATGGTGCTGCAAGCGGCGGCGCATGGGCAAGGTATCGCACTGGGGAATAACGTGTTAGCTCAGCCAGAGCTGGAAGCGGGTCGCTTGATTGCGCCTTTTGACGAAGTGCTGATGACTAAAAATGCTTTCTATGTGGTCTGTCACGAGAAGCAGGCCGATATGGGGCGCATCGCCACTTTCCGTGATTGGATGCTCAAAAAAGCCAGAAGGGAACAAGAGGTATTGCTAGATGAAGAGTAAGCTATTGCTCACTATCGCGGCTTTTATGGCGGGCGTTGGTGTCGCTCTAGGAGCTTTTGCGGCGCACGGCCTAAAAGCGTATTTAACCCCTTACTTGCTTTCGGTGTTTGAAACGGGAGTGCAGTACCAATCGATTCACGCTTTAGCCATATTAGCGTGTGGTATTTTGCTGCGTTGTCGTTTGGGATCGAAAGCACAAAAATATTTTTTCATTGCGGCAATTTGCTTTATCATCGGCGTCCTTTGTTTTAGCGGCAGTCTTTACGCTTTAGCACTCACGGGCATCAAGTGGTTTGGCCCGATCACGCCATTTGGTGGCGTGTTCTTTATGCTAGGGTGGGGAGTGTTTGGCTATGCAGCACTTAATATTCAAGAGGTGGACCAGTGAAACACGTAATGCTCTATTGTCGTGCAGGCTTTGAAAAAGAGTGTGCCGGAGAGATCCAAGATAAAGCGACTAAGCTAGAGGTTTTTGGTTTTCCTCGTTTGAAAAACAATACGGGTTACGTTTTGTTTGAGTGCTATCAGGCCGGTGATGCTGATAAGCTGATTAAAGAGATCGATTTCCAATCGCTTATTTTTGCTCGTCAGATGTTTGCGGTAGCGGCGGAATTTAGCGATTTACCTAAAGATGATCGTATTTCGCCTATCTTATCTGAACTCGCCGAACTTGAGGGTTTTCCGCGTTGTGGTGACATTCGCATTGAAACGCCAGATACCAATGAAGCGAAAGAGTTGCTCAAATTTTGTCGTAAGTTTACCGTGCCATTGCGTCAAGCGTTACGTGGCAAGGGGATTCTATCTAACAAAGAGTCGGCGAAGAGACCTGTGCTACATGTCTGTTTTATTCAACCCGGCCACTGCTTCGTCGGGTATTCGTACACCAACAATAACTCGCCTTTTTTCATGGGTATTCCTCGTTTGAAATTCCCAGCCGATGCGCCAAGTCGTTCCACACTGAAGTTGGAAGAGGCTTTCCATGTGTTTATTCCTCGTGAAGAGTGGGATGAACGTTTGGCTCCGGGAATGTGGGCGGTAGACTTGGGCGCATGCCCAGGGGGCTGGACTTACCAACTGGTGAAGCGTTCGATGTTTGTTCATGCTATCGACAACGGTCTAATGGCTGAAAGTTTGATGGACACAGGACAAGTGAAACACCATGCCGAGGATGGTTTTAAATTTGAGCCGCCACGCAAGAACGTGACTTGGATTGTGTGTGACATGATTGAAAAGCCAGCTCGTGTTGCGCATTTAATGGGGCAGTGGATCCTCAAGGGTTGGGCGAAAGAAGCCATCTTCAACTTAAAGCTGCCAATGAAAGGGCGCTATGATGAAGTTTTACAAGATATTGAAAACCTAAAAGTTTTTCTGATTAAAAATGATGTAAAGTTCCGCATGCAGGCAAAGCATTTGTATCATGATCGTGAAGAGATCACAGTGCATGTTCAATGCTTGTCGAACATCTCTCCGCACTAATGCTCCAATAGGTTAATTTAACGCTCCTTTCTAGGAGCGTTTTGCTATTCTGGATGGGATACTTGCGCTGAAAAGCGAATGTCTTGCAAATTAAAACCGAGCTCTATATCGGTCTTTAGTGTGGCAATGTGTTTGCAGACTCGCGCCATATCGATCTGCTCATCAAATTTTTTACGGTATTTCTTGGCCAAATCAGCACTGGCGTAGGCCGCTTCTATGTCGGGAAATTGCGTTAATATCTCTTTTGCTGCTTTGGGACCAATGCCGGCAATGCCGGGAACTTGGCTTGAACTGATGCCCGTTAATCCCCAAAAATCGGTTAATTGGCTCGGCTTTACGCCAAATTCCTGTTCAATAAAGGGTTGATCTAACCAACGATGTTGAAAGTAGTCACGAATTTGTAAAGTGGGGGAGAGCAGTTGGCAGTAGCCTTTATCGGTTGAAATGATCGTTACTTTTTCACCGTGGCTTGCCACTTTCGTGGCTAAGGTGGCCACCAAATCATCGGCTTCATCACCTTCCGAGAGCAGTGAATCAATCCCTAATTCCCACCATGCTTGCTGAATGGCGTCTAAGCCAAGTTGCAGTGCTTCTGGCATCGGCTTCCGGTTCTGCTTATAAGTCGGTAGAAGTTGTGCTCTCCAGCCCCGGTCTTGTAAGTGATGATCAAACACGGCGATGATGTGGGTCGGTTGAGCTTCATTGATGATACGGTGCAAGGTGCGCGAGGTTGTCTCTATGGTTCTTGCCATATCGTTAGGATCGGGTTGTGCGGAGTGCACCCGACGGATCAAATTCAAAGCATCAATGATGACAAGGTGTAAAGACATAACGACCAAAAAATAAGGGCTTAATAAGCCCTTATTGTAATGATCTCACTTAATATTGCCACTCATCCCCGGCATAAGTTATTTTTGCCTTTAATGGTTAATGGTTAATGGTTATTGGTTGCAATTTTATAGCAAGGTTCATAAGCACTGCCGCCGGGCAGCTTCATTCGGTGTTGTGCAACGAAATCTTTTAGCAATAGATCCATTTTTTTCATCAATTGGGCATCGCCATCAATGATGAATGGGCCGTGACGTTCAATTTCTCGAATGCCTTCCGCTTTCACATTACCAGCGACAATGCCAGAGAAGGCGCGACGCAAGTTAGCAGCGAGTACTTCTGGTTTTTGGTTTAGGTGTAAATCCAAGTTGGCCATACTGTCGTGAGTCGGTTCAAAAGGCAGTTGGAACTCAGGCTCGATTTTGAGGGACCAGTTGAAACTATAAGCATCACCACTATCTTTACGATGCTGACGAACCAGCGGCATCGCTTGGCTCATGATACGCGCCGCTTTTTCTGGATCATCAATGACGATTTGATAATGCTGGCGTGCTTTTTCACCTAATGTTTCGGCAATGAATGTGTCGATTGAACGGAAGTAGGCTTCGCTCTCTTTTGGACCAGTCAGTACAATTGGCATTGGTTGGCTTGCGTTATCTGGGTGCATCATGATACCCAAAATGTACAGCAGTTCTTCCGCTGTTCCTGCTCCACCGGGGAAAATAATGATGCCGTGCGCCATTCGTACAAAAGCTTCTAGGCGTTTTTCGATATCCGGCATAATCACCAATTCGTTCACAATCGGATTCGGTGGCTCGGCGGCAATGATCGATGGTTCGGTTAAGCCAAGATAGCGTTGTGCGGTATAGCGCTGTTTAGCGTGTCCAATGGCGGCTCCTTTCATTGGCCCTTCCATAGCGCCTGGTCCGCAGCCTGTACAAATGTTCAGTTCACGCAAGCCCAGCTCATGGCCCACTTCCCGCGTATATTGGTACTCAGTAGGGTTGATCGAGTGTCCACCCCAACAAACTACTAAGTTAGGTTCAAGACCGGGAACCAAGGCACTGGCATTACGCAAAATACCAAATACTAAGTTGGTGATGTGAATGGCATTGGTGAGATTTAGGCGCTGATTATCCGCCAGATGCATGTTGACATAAACGATATCGCGCAGGACCGAAAACAGATGTTCTTGAATTCCTTTAATGATCTGCCCATCAACAAAGGCATGTTCTGGTGGATTCGTCAACTCTAGCTTGATACCGCGTTCACGGCGCATGACAGTGACATCAAAAGATTTATATTTTTCAAGAAGTTCTTTTGAGTTATCCGTATGGCTACCAGAGTTAAGTACCGCCAAAGTACAGTTGCGATACAGTTGATATAGATCGCTCGACGCGGTCTTTTTTAGACGCTCAACTTCAAGTTGAGAAAGCAGATCCATGCTGCCTGTAGGGCTGATATGAGTAATCATACTGGCCTCCTTAGTTGAGAAGTAAGGAAAATGTCCACGCTACGACTAAAGTTGGTTTTTATATATACCCGCTTAGTATGGAGTATAGGTCATGGTTCGTTTAGTGACGGATGTGCGATAGGACGATATAACTGATTGAAATTACAGTATCAATCTAGTTCTTTTCTCGATTGTTAGGAAATGTTTATGCAAGCAGAGTGTGATGTTCAGCACGCTTTAGTTTGGTTTTGTTCAAATAGCGACCAGTTAAGGCCGCGATTTGAATGGATTTCTTTTGTCTACATCATCCGATCTGGACTTGTGTTTATTTCCAAACCACTTGGTTAGGACCGAAACTCTTGGCTTCTAGTAACGAGCGGCGTAAACGTTCAAGTACTTCCTCTGGCGTATCGGAGTCTTTAAAACAGGTACTCGCGGCTGAAAGTGTAATCGTAATACTCTTGTCTCTGAACTTGAAAGGGAGCCTCGATACATGACGTTGAATGTTTTTTACCACCTTGAAACAGTGATTATCTTCTTGATCGGGAAGTAAAATAATAAATTCTTCACCAGAGAAACGTGCCACGGTATCTGTATCGGATGCTTCTTTGGATATGGTGCGGGCAATAATTTTAAGGGCTTTATCACCTGCCGTATAGCCAAAGCTATCGTTGATAGTTTTGAACTTATCAATATCAAAGATTACGATTCGGAAAGTATGTTGAGCTCTTATCCAGCGCCGATATTCCAGCTCAAGGTGGTCATTAAAGGCCGTGCGATTATAGACTTTTGTCAGTGGATCAAGCAGCAAGCGCTGAGACTGATCTTCCAATCGACGGCGATAATCTTGGGTGAGCTCAAACAGAGCTTCCATTTGATTTTTGCCATAATTTAAGCGTTCAATCAGTGCCTGCTCGCGTTGCTCTGCATGACTTAAGCGTTCAGAAAGTGACGCCATTTCGCATAATATAGGTGAAACGGAGAGCTTAAGATCGTCAATCGCCACAGAATCTTTGATTAGGGTTTGGCTTTGGGTAATCAAAGCGGCGAGTTCAGCATTCATCTCTTGGCGATGTTCAAAGTAACTCTGGCTTTGGTCTGCGTTGTGAGTGCTACTTTTAATGTGTTTTGTGAGTGATGAGTTGACCTGTTCTAAAAACTTCTCAGATGTTTTTCGCTCACTGTTGGTGCCATCAATCACCAGTTTTAGAACCTCTAACGTCAACTCTAAGAGCGTTGATGTCGATACGCCAATCAACAGCTTGGCACGAATATCTACCAGTAGTTCCCCTGATTCACCTTCAAAATCCAATTCAGTGATCAGGTGTTGCAGTTCATCGGATAGCTTGGTCAATAGCTCTCTATCCGCGACATGCAGCTCGCTGATGGCCGTATTCGGATTCGCTGTTATTATTTTGATTGCACGTTCATAAATCCCAAGCAGTTGAATCGCTTGTTCGGCTTTAGGCTGAGCTTCTGAAAAACTGAGCAGATCACGTAAATCACGCTTAAGTTTGGCGGGTAGGCCAGCAACGCGAAGTAATGTTTCTCCACAATGTTTGATTTGAGAGTCCAAATGAGAGTTTTCTTTTTCCATAACCAAAGTTTGTTGCTTCAACATGCGCTCCAATACGGCTAAGCGAGGTATGAGCGTGCTTACGTCTTTTTGTTGCTCTAGAGCTTCACGAAGATCCGATAAATTAATATTTAGCTGATGATCATTGCCCTGACACGCCAAGCTTAATGATGTGACGATCCGTTTTAGGACAGTATGTTCTCGTTTAAATTTGAACGAAGTGTCCCTGTGTGTCAAACGAACCTGTTCCAACTGAGTTTTCAGCTGCTGTAACTGTGTTTGAATATCCTGTTCGAGAGCGCCCATGTACAACTAAACTAAACTGCGAGGATCGTTAGAATCCTATTAATTGATTTGTCGATAATAACAAATTAATTGCCCACGTCACTGCTTTAACACATTGAATGCCGAGTAATTACCCATCTTTTAGGAGTTTTTTGATGCTCTCCTCATTCTTATAAGAAGAATGCACTTTTATCAACCCTTGATTGATGGCGTGCTTGCATGATTTGCGAATATTGTTGGAGGCAAAACTAGCGGCTGGAGCGTTATCGATCGCTTTTAAGTAGACCCAATGGCTTGCTCCTTCTCTCATGCTTAGCTCTCGAGCCGTGTTGGTTGCCATCAGCAGAATATCGAGTAGCTCTTTATCATTAATCGCCATATAAGCTCTTGGCAAAAATGGGTAGTCGGCGATGCCCATCCGTATTGTACGGTTTAAGCGACGTTCAGGTTGAAATTCATCTATCCATTGCTGAATTTGATCGAATGCGATTTCAGGCGGTGTATTGCGATCGGCATTCGGTTCGATATAGAGCAGATTGGAATCTGAAAAGTGATAAATCCGATTCGGTTCTTTGATTTTCGATTTTAAAAACTGACCAAATTGATGCTCCAATTCTAAGCCAGCTGAATAGCCATGTTCTAAGTACATGTTGCGCAGAAAGGGAATATCAATCATCACAAAGCGGAGGCGATCACTCAGTGGCTCGTGGATGAGTTCACCAATATACCACGGCTCAAAATGACGGCTGCTTTTTTGTATCGCTGAAGGAAGCTTAGCATTGAGCATGCGCAAGTTACGCAAGCGAGAGCGAGAATGGGTAAAGAGCGTGCTGTTGAGTTCATCGATTTCTTCATTTTGCAACTGGATAAGGTAGCCTCTACGCAGTAGCAGTAAAAATAAAATGATGGAGATGATAAACAGAATAAAGGCGATCTTTTTGAATTTATTATACTCTTCTTGAGTTTTGAGCAGCGCTTTTTCTTGCCCAACCAGATGTAGGGTTTGTTCTACAAACTCTTTTTGCTGACGAAAAGCATCTTCACTGATTTGGTTGAGTTTTTCTTGGCGTATTTGCGATAGTGCATTGCTGCGTTTTATATTCTCTAAGGCCTGTGCGTACTGACTGTTTTGCTCATAACCCAAGGCCAGTAACCGATAGGCATGCTCTTCAATCTCTTCATCTTGCATCGTTTTAGCAACGCTTAAGGCGTGTTGAGCGTTGCTGATGACCACATCGGCTTGCTTTTGGTGAAAGGCTAATCCTGAATGCAGTAAGTAAGCCTGTGCCTTTAAACGAGGATAATCTTTCAGCTCAAGCAAGTCTTCAGCGCGAGTGAGATATTGGTCAGTTAGTGGGTAGTTATAGAGACTAAGGTAGGTCGCCGCTAAGCTAATACGCACTTCAATGACTTTTTCCAGATCATTGCGGCTCGTTTCGTGATCGATCACGTTGAAGTAGTGAACGAGCGCTAGATTGTATTTACCTTGCTGGTAATAGACATCGCCCATACGTTGCAATACATCAGCCAAGGCTGGCGACTTGTTATAGCCGTCATAAAAATCGGCGGCTTGAGACAAATGCTCTAAAGCCTTATCGAGCACTTTTCTTTCAAAAAAAAGCTGAGCCAGTAAGGTATTGGTTTTAGCGAGTAGGGCGCTTGAGTTGTTTTCAATCGCGCCCCAATAGGCAACTAGCAACTCAGATAAAGCACGATTGTAAAAGCCATGAGTGAGAAAATGTTGACCAATAACAATCTGATATTCAATCACGGTTTTCGGTGAGGAGATCGAATCAATGTAAGGCTTTAGGTCAGCAAAAAGCTTATTGGCCAGTTCGATATCATTGGCTTTTGAGGCAATTTCTGCTTTGAGCAGGGTAATTTTATAATCGAGACCTTTTGCCACTTGATCCGCATTTTTGATGGCATCATATTGAATGCTGATCGCGCGTAGCGCCTGCCGAGCGGCGCTTGCATCATTATTATTGAGCCAAATTAGACGAGTTTTGAGTATTTGTACATCCGTGGCTAAATAAGGCAATTGATAGTGTTGCGTGAGCTCTTCAGCAAGTTTTAACGCGGCCAGTGCGGCATCCATATTGTGCAACTGGAACTCTGCTTTGGCTAAAATCTTTAACGCATCAACGCTGCTGCCCGGTGTTCGAATCCGACTGTCGCTTTCATCGCGCGCCATCACTGATGATGATTTTTCTGATTTTTCGGCCAACTTGCGCTGAGTCAGATACTCAGTGGCTAGGGTTTTGGCTTGATTCGGTGAGATATCAATCAACCCATTGGCTTCATTTAACATTGGCGACGAGTAGATAGTGGCTTGTGAAGCCAATGAAAACAGAGCCAGAGTTAAACTGAGCAAAAGTGTCCAGCGCACGTTGATCATCCTAATGCTAATCCTTATTGACGGGCCATACGTTGGTTATGTGTTGGCCGTTCTTGTTCGGTTGAGCGAAATGGGTTGATATCCAAACCGCCGCGGCGAGTGTATCGAGCGTATACTGTTAACTGTGTCGGTTGGCAGTATTGCATAATGTCGGTGAAGATGCGCTCTACACACTGTTCGTGGAACTCATTATGTTCACGAAATGAGACGAGATAACGTAACAGTGCTTCTCGATCAATTTGTTGACCTTGATAATGAATTTCGACGCTGCCCCAGTCGGGTTGATTGGTGATTAAACAGTTCGATTTCAGTAAATGGCTGTGCAGTGTTTCATTGACTTGCTCACCACGCGCGGCACTTTTCAGTAAGCTGGCATCAAATTGGTAACTTTCAATCTCAATATCTTGTCCATCAATGCATTCACCCTGCATAGTTACAATCGCTTGGCCAGTGTAATCGGTCACCGGGTTGAGAGTGACACTAACTGGCGCGCCGGCACAGGCCGATAAATCGTTGGTTAAGCGCTGCGTTACTTCATCCCAACTGGCTATTTTGCTTTGGTTATAGCTATTGAGGTAGAGCTTAAAGGATTTAGATTCAATCAAACTAGCACTTGTCGCAGGGATAGAAACCTCGCCAATTGCCACTTGTGGTAACCCTTTTTCATTGAGCCAAGAGAGCTCGTACAAAGTCCAAATGTCACAGCCTTTAAACGGTAAGCTATCCCCCAAATGCAGATCATCACGGTTTAAGCTACGAGGGACAGGTTGCAGTAAGCTTGGATCGTACTGTTTGGCGTAGTCGGTTTTTTTGCCAAGGGTTAACCCTGCCAGCGCTTTGGCATCGGAATATTTGCTCATACTTTCACGTCAATTCGATTAGAATAAACAGAATTTTACGCAATCCTAGGGTTGCTGTCATCACACAAGGCAGCGACTCATCAATTTTGGAGCACTTCATGGCACAAACTGCCGAGCAAGCCTTACTTTCATTTACTCAACGTTATCTTGACGCTTACCAAACAAAGCATGGCGAGTCTCCTCGTAATGATGAGTTGGCTGAGTTGGATTCCCCTTGCGCAGTGATGAACGACCAAGACCGTGTGCTGTGGAAACCCGTCGTCAGATCGGTTGCAGCTGATTTTTCTAACGTAGAAGCAGCGATTGAATTGACTCTACATTCTGATATTAAAGCCTTTTATGGCGTACAGTTTTGTGCGGACATGCCAGCTAAATGGCAAGGCAACGAGCTCGCTCTATTGCAAGTGTGGAGTGAGGATGATTTTATTCGTTTGCAGGAAAATATCCTCGGTCATTTGGTGACTCAGCGCCGACTAAAACTCAAACCAACCGTGTTTATTGGTGCAACCGATGCGGAGATGGATGTGATTTCGATCTGTAACCTTTCTGGACATGTGATTTTAGAACGTTTAGGTACCGATAAACGCGACGTGCTGGCCGAAAGTGTGGCCGAGTTTTTCGCTAATTTAGAACCTGTGGTGTAACGATGTACGTGGTTGAATTGCAGTTTGAGTGTTTTGATAACACGACTATCTCGGCGGTAGATAAAGCGATTAATGGCCTAATGGATGCTTTACGCTATAACGGTCAAGTGCTTGGGCGTGAATTCCCCATCGTGATGGGAGAGGGCGAGTTCTTTGTGCGGGTGGTTTGCCCAGAGCAAGAAAGCTTACACCCTAAGTATCATTCTGATTTTGTTAGGGTGTGCCTGAGTCGCTTGACGGAGGCTAGTTTGCTGGCTCCGAAAGCCCGTTTGTTGGGGCGCGATCTTAATTCCGAGCAAGCCGCTGATGATGTTTTGCCTAGCTGGCAGATACTTTACACCACTTATGTACACACTTGTTCTCCGCTGCGCAGTGGTGACACATTGCTGCCGATCCCTTTATATCGTAATTCTGCGACCTTAAATGGCGATCATAAAGCAGTGATCAAATGGCAAACAGAGTGGCAGGCGTGTGATGAACTTCAGATGGCGGGTGGTTGCCGAGCAGAACACGCTGCATTGCACGAGATTTGCGATGTGGACAGTGTGCTGTTTATTAGAGGATGGGATTTACGAGGACGAATTGAGTTTTTGACCCACGTCCCTACTTATTACTACCAATATCGAGTTGGCGGCCAGAGCCTAGCGGACGAACAAGCCAGAAAATGCCCGAAATGTGGGGGAGAGTGGCTACTCGATGAACCGCTGCACGACATTTTCCATTTTAAGTGCGACCCATGCCGTATTGTGTCCAATATGTCTTGGGATCATATTAAGTAGACAGATGCGTGTTGTTGATACGAAAAAGCCGATACATCGCGTATCGGCTTTTCTATTTTTATAGGCTTTTTTGCACAGGTAATAGGCTTATTAATTACCAGCCTTTTACTGCGCCACCGTCAAAAATTTTCGAAGCGGCTTGGTACACTTCTTCTGTTTGGTAGGCTTTAACAAAGTTAGTCACGTTTTCAGCATTCAGATTTTCTGCACGAGAAACAATGATATTGACATAAGGTGACTCTTTATCTTCAACGAACACACCATCTTTTTCAGGCGTTAGATTGATTGAGCTGGCGTAGGTCGTGTTGATGATCGAGAGCGTAACGTCGTCAAGTGAACGAGGCAGTTGCGCGGCATCTAACTCAACAATAGTGATGTTTTTTGGGTTGGCGACCACATCACGTACCGTTGCCAGTAGGCCTGCACCGTCACGTAGAGTAATAAGGCCTTGCTGTTCTAGCAGCAGTAAAGAGCGACCAAGGTTGGTTGGATCGTTAGGTACCGCAATACGAGAGCCATCTTGAATCTCATCAACCGATTTCACTTGTTTTGAATAGCCAGCAATCGGGTAAACAAAGGTGTTACCAGCAATCGCTAATTTGTAACCGCGGTCAGCGATCTGTTGATCAAGGTATGGCTTGTGTTGGAATGCATTGATATCAATCGAACCATCATCCAGTGCCGCATTAGGGGTAACATAGTCGGTAAACGTTACGAGTTCTACATCTAGGTTGTATTTTTCTTTTGCAATTTTTGCTGCAACTTCAGCAACTTGTGCTTCAGCACCGGCAATGACACCCACTTTGATTTTATTGTTGTCGACCGCTTTTTCACCACAGCCTGCCAGCACGAGTGCTGAAGCGCTAACGGCGAGGGTAAGTAGAGCTTTAAGGCTAAATTTCATGATTAACTCCTTGTTATAAAACGAATCTGTGTTTTAACTTTATTGTGATTTAACGGTGGTCGACACGGCGGACAAACTTATCGCCAATCGATTGAATAATTTGTACTAAGACAATCAACATCACCACGGTGACCGTCATGATGCCTAAGTCGTAGCGATGAAAGCCGTAACGAATAGCGACATCGCCCAAGCCACCGCCGCCAACGGTTCCGGCCATGGCAGAGTAACTTACTAGAGTGACCATAGTGATGGTGACTGAGTTGACAATCGTTGGTAGCGCTTCAGGAAGCAACACTTTACGAATAATTTGGATCGGCGTAGCCCCCATTGACTGCGCAGCTTCGACCAAACCAGTGGGCACTTCCAGCAATGCACTTTCAATTAAACGAGCGACAAATGGAATTGCGCCAATCGTCAGCGGAACAATAGCCGCAGTGGTACCAATAAACGTACCGACAAGCAGTTTTGTCACCGGAATAATGGCCACCATAAGCACCAAAAATGGCACAGAGCGACCAATGTTGACGATGGCACCAAGAATGCGGTTCAGCTGAGTGTTTTCGAGAAGGCCGCCTTTTTTGGTGGTATGTAAAATAACCCCCAGTGGAATACCAACCACGAAACCGACGATGCCCGCGACAGCGACCATGTAGAGTGTTTGCCAGGTTGCCATCAGTAGAAGATCGCCATTCAGGTTTAACCAAGCGGTGATGGTGTTAAAGGACATAACCAAGTACCTCTACTTTTACGTTGTTTTCGCGAAGAAATTCAAGAGCAGCCGTATCGTCCGACTCATTACCAAACAGTTCAGCGACCATCATGCCGAATTTAACGCCACCAGCGTAATCAAGGTCAGAACTTAATATACTGACATCAATATTAAATTTACGGGCAATTTGTGTCATCAAGGGAGCATCAACCGTTGCGCCTGTAAACTCTAATCGCACCAGCGGGTAGCTACCTTTTACGCGAGTGGCTTGCAGGCGAGCTTGGTAATCTTCCGGAATTGATAAATCGAGCGTTGAGCGAATAAATTGATGAGCCAAGGCGGTTTTAGGGTGAGCAAAAATCTCGCCAACTGTGCCTTTTTCAACCAGTTCACCGTCGCCAATAATGGCCACTTCGTGGCAAATACTTTTTACCACATCCATTTCGTGAGTAATTAGCAAAATGGTGATATTGAGTGTGCGGTTGATCTCTTTCAATAGCTCTAAAATCGATTGAGTCGTCGCAGGATCAAGCGCACTGGTGGCTTCGTCACACAGCAATACTTTGGGATCAGAGGCGAGTGCTCGCGCTATTGCAACACGTTGCTTTTGACCACCACTCAGATTTGCAGGATAAGTTTCGCGCTTATCCGTCAGGCCGACCAGTTGCAGCAGCTCTGACACTTTCTTTTCAATGCTATTTTTTTCGACACCAGCCAGTTCAAGTGGCAGAGCAACGTTGTCAAATACCGTACGTGATGAAAGCAAATTGAAGTGTTGAAAGATCATGCCAATGTTGCGACGAGCTTGGCTGAGTTCTGATTTGCTCAGTTGAGTTAAATCAACGCCATCAACCACAACCGAACCTGTTGTTGGAGCTTCTAGCATGTTGACACAGCGAATCAGTGTACTTTTCCCTGCACCTGACGAGCCAATTACACCAAAAATAGTGCCTTGCTTAATGTGAAGATTAATCTCTTTCAAAGCATGAATTTCCTTATTGCCTTGATAGAAAACTTTATTTACTTGATTAATTTGAATCATCGGAAAACCTGTGCAGGGATAACAGAATAAAATGTTGAACTCTCTCTCACTTGTTGGACGATGCTATGGCTTAACTTGATTTAAGTCAATAGATATTTTTACGTCTAGACGTCTAAACGCTTTGGTGAATTAGGTAGTGATGAAAAAAATAAAGCGTGTAATAATCATCATATCTGGCGTGATATGAGAGAGTTATTTTGGCTAAACCTGCAGTGTTTTTAGATCGCGATGGCGTGATCAACGTTGATCATGGCTATGTTCATGATGAACATGATTTTGAGTTTATTGATGGTGTATTTGAAGCTACTAAGAAGTTTCAAGACATGGGGTATTTGCTGGTTTTGGTGACCAACCAATCAGGTATCGCTCGTGGGAAATTTAGTGAAGAGCGCTTTTTATCTTTAACGCAATGGATGGACTGGAATTTTGCCGATCACGGTGTCGAGTTTGATGGTATTTATTACTGCCCGCACCATGCAGAGCACGGTGAAGGTAAGTATAAAGAAGAGTGTGATTGCCGCAAACCCAAGCCTGGTATGTTTATCTCCGCACGGGACTTTCTTGATATCGATATGGAAAAATCTGTGATGATAGGCGATAAAGCTGAAGATATGATGGCTGCACAAGCCGCAGGTGTTGGTACTCGTGTGTTAGTGCGTACGGGCAAACCCGTTACTGAGCAAGGTGAATTACTCGCCACCGTGGTACTTGATAGTATTCGCGATGTCCCTGCTTTTCTTGCACAGTAAAAATTCCCCCCTTTGTGGAAGGCAATATGAATAAATCATTTCTTTTTGTTGGATTCAGTGTTGGTTTTTTAGCGGCATGCTCACCACATTACGCGAACGATTCGCGCGTTGAAAGTGAGAACCTGTTCCAGCATTATCAATGCCGTTCTGGTGAGCATTTTGATGTTGCGTATATTGAGCAACAGTCAGCCGTTCTCCGTATTGCCGATCGCGAATATACATTAATACAAATTCCAGCCGCCTCTGGCGCAAAGTATGTGATCGACGATAGCGAGCAAACTCAGCCTCAAACCGTGCTTTTACATACGAAAGGCGATGAAGCTTTGCTCGAAGTGGGATCAACGACTTATCAAGGCTGTATCACTCAATAATTCATTTAAGATAAGCGCATGCTATCTTCCATTTTTATTTACGCTATAGGTTCGCATGAGCAGAAAACTGACTATCTTGGATATTGCAAAACTGTCTGGTGTTGGTAAATCGACGGTTTCTCGTGTATTGACGAACGACCCAAAAGTGAAGCCTGAAACACGAGCAAAAGTGGAACGCGTTATCCAAGATTCTGGGTATGTGCCACTGAAATCGGCTCAGTTAATGCGTGGTGGCAGTGAAAAAGTGATTGGCGTGATTATCTCACGCCTTGAGTCACCGTCTGAAAACCGCGCCGTGGGGCGAATGCTACAGGTGTTGTATCAAAATGGGTACGATGTGGTGATTATGGAAAGCCAGTTTGATCGCACTAAAACGAACGAGCACCTTGAGGTTTTACATAAGCGTAATGTGGATGGTGTAATTGTATTTGGTTTTACCGATCTCGATATCACACAACTCAACCTATGGGCATCGCGAGCGGTTGTGATTGCGATGGATGCCGATAAAGTCTCATCGATTAACTATGACAATTATGGTGTTATTCAAGGCGCGCTTGCTCATTTGACTTCGAAAAATCGAGTTCATATTTCCTACATTGGGGTCGATCCTAGCGATAAAACGACAGGTAAATTACGTTTAGATTCGTACTTAGATTGGTGCAAACAAAGTGGATGCACTCCCAATTATCGCACTGGACGTTTGCATCATGAAAGTGCCTACCAACTGGTTGATGAAGTGCTAAATGATCAGACTCAAGCTATCGTGTGCGCCAGTGACACTCTGGCACTTGGCGTAATTAAACGTCTCCAAGAATTGGGCCGAGATGATATCGCCGTCACTGGTGTGGGTGGTAATGAACTGCTCTCTTTTCTTTTCCCTAATATTTACAGTATTGATCCTGGCTATGCTCAAGCGGGAGAAAAAGCAGCTAATTTATTGATTTTACAGCTTAATAATGAAATGAACCCTGCACACATCACTCAACAACCGCTAACAAGCTAACTCCTTATTTCTTAAAGTGAATTACAATTAGTCTGTGATCTTATTCAATTAATGGGATTGTTCCCATTTTTACCTTTTATTATTTATGTCAATATTGCACTTGCAGGTGGGAATGTTCCCATTAAAAAGAAAAACAGACAGTATTCCAATATAGGGTGGGCAAAAGTATGGCCAAGATAGCGAAGCAAGACGTGATACGTCTTATCGAGCTGGTAGGTGGTAAAGAGAACATCGCCAGTGTGAGTCACTGTTTGACTCGTTTACGCTTTGTTTTAAATGATACCGACAAGGCGGATAAAAAAGGACTAGAACAGCTGAGCATGGTTAAAGGGTGTTTTACCAATGCTGGGCAGTTTCAAGTTGTGATTGGTACTGAGGTGGACGAAGTTTACGCCATCTTAATCGGGCTTTCAGGCAAAGAAGCCGTTTCTAAAGATGAAGCGAAGAAAGCCGCTCGCCAAAACATGAATTTTTTAGAACGTGGCATTTCGCATCTTGCGGAAATCTTTGTTCCTTTGCTGCCAGCGATCATCACTGGCGGTTTAATCCTCGGTTTTCGTAATGTCATTGGCGACATTCGTATGTTCGATGGCAAAACCTTGGTTGAAATTAGCCAATTTTGGGCCACGGTTCATTCTTTCTTATGGTTAATTGGCGAGGCTATTTTCTTCTTCCTACCGGTTGGTGTTTGTTGGTCAACGGTGAAAAAGTTGGGTGGAACACCGATACTAGGTATTACTTTGGGTGTGACTCTGGTTTCGCCTCAATTAATGAATGCTTATCTGATCGGTAAGCAGATGCCCGAAGTGTGGGATTTTGGCTTGTTTGTGATAGAGAAAGTCGGCTATCAAGCTCAGGTGATTCCTGCAATGTTGGCGGGTGTTGCTCTGGCGTTTATTGAGACAAACTTAAAGCGCATCATCCCTTCTTATCTTTACCTCGTTGTTGTGCCGTTTATCTCTATCATATTGTCCGTTATTTTGGCCCACGCTTTAATTGGTCCATTTGGTCGCGTATTGGGCGATGGCGTCGCGTTTGCGGCTAAAGCTGCAATGACTGGCGATTTTGCGGTTATCGGTTCAATGGTGTTCGGTTTCTTGTATGCGCCACTGGTCATTACCGGGATTCACCACACCACTAACGCGGTGGATCTGCAATTGATGCAAGAAATGGGTGGTACGCCAATTTGGCCACTGATTGCACTGTCAAATATTGCTCAAGCGTCTGCGGTCGTCGGTATCATCTTTATCAGTAAAAAACACGGTGAGCGAGACATCTCTGTTCCTGCGGCTATTTCGGCTTATTTGGGTGTGACAGAGCCAGCGATGTATGGTGTCAACTTAAAGTACAAGTTCCCAATGCTAAGCGCCATGATTGGTAGTGCTATTGCAGCCGCAATTTGTGGTAGTGCAGGGGTGATGGCGAATGGCATCGGTGTGGGTGGTTTACCAGGTATTCTTTCGATTCAACCACAATACTGGGGTATTTACGGCATCGCGATGCTGGTGGCGATGGCCGTCCCAATTCTGCTTACTCTGTTTTTATACAAACGAGCTCAAGCTAAAGGCGAGCTAGAGCCAGCAAGTGCATAACCTTTCATTCGAGTGGTGAGTTTTCACCACTCATTTTCATTTTGGTAAGTGAGTTGTCAATATGGTTATAACCAAGAGTGATAGTCAGTGGTGGAAAACTGCGACCATCTATCAGATTTATCCCAAAAGTTTTTGTGATAGCGGCAATAAAGGAACGGGAGATATCAAAGGGATCATCTCTAAACTGGATTACTTGCACCGCTTGGGAATTGATGCCATTTGGCTGACACCCATTTATTCATCTCCGATGGTTGATAACGGTTATGACATTTCGGATTATTACAGTGTCAATCCTCAATTCGGTAGCATGCAAGATTTTGATGAACTGCTGGCTCAAGCTCATCAAAGAGGTATCCGCATTATTATGGATATTGTAGTTAACCACACCTCAACCGAGCACGCTTGGTTTCAGTCGGCGTTGGGTGATAAATCAAGTCCGTATCGTGACTATTATATTTGGCAAGACCCGATTAATGGTCAGGCTCCAAATAATTGGCAGTCAAAGTTTGGTGGTAGCGCATGGGCGTTAGATGACGCAACAGGGCAATATTATCTGCACCTATTTGCCAAAGAGCAGGCGGATCTAAATTGGGAAAATCCTCAAGTTCGTGAGGAAGTGAAGCAAGTGATTCGTTTTTGGGCCGAAAAAGGGGTGGATGGTTTTCGTCTCGATGTGATCAATTTAATCTCAAAAGCGCAGGATTTCAGTGATGATCACCAAGGTGATGGACGCCGTTTTTATACCGATGGCCCGCGCGTGCATGAATTTTTACAAGAGATCAGCCAAGCGGTTTTCCAACAGTACGGCAGTGTCACCGTGGGGGAAATGTCCTCAACAACGCTTGAACATTGCCAACAATATTCACGCTTGGACGGCAAAGAGCTGTCGATGGTGTTTAACTTCCACCATTTAAAAGTGGATTATCCGAACGGTGAAAAATGGACGAAAGCACCATTTGATTTCTTGCAATTGAAGCAGATTTTCAACCATTGGCAAACGGGTTTAAATGGTAAAGGGTGGGGAGCACTTTTTTGGTGTAACCATGATCAACCTCGTATCGTGAGCCGTTTAGGGGATGATCAACGTTATCGCGTTGAGTCGGCAAAAATGTTGGCCGCATCGATTCATATGATGCAAGGCACGCCTTATGTTTATCAAGGTGAAGAAATTGGCATGACCAATCCCGGCTACACCGCTATTGAACAGTACCGAGATGTGGAAAGTACTAACATTTACGACATCATGGTGAACCAGCAAGGGGTAAGTCATGAAGCCATGATGGTCATTCTTGCACAAAAATCCCGTGACAATTCTCGCACGCCAATGCAATGGAATGCAGAGCGCTTTGCTGGTTTTAGCCAAGGTCAGCCTTGGCTAGACATCGCAGAAAACTATCAAGAATTGAATGCGCAACGGGCGTTAGTTGATGAGCAATCGGTGTTCTATTTCTATCGAGAGTTGATAGCGCTGCGCAAAAAAATCGGTGTAATTACCGATGGTGATTACACCGATTTACTACCCGATCATAAAGAGATTTTTGCCTACCAGCGACGCAACGCGAAACAGGTGCTGATCTGTATCAATAACTATTATGGCGTTGACACCGAATGCGTGCTGCCAAAAGAGTTACCGATTGAGAAAGCAAAATACCTGTTAGGTAACTATACAGATATAAAACCACTCAAAGTTTTGGAACATCAAGTGCTTCGTCCGTATGAAACACGCGTAATTTTGTTCGATTTAGTATCCTGATTGAGTCCTACCCCTATAGATTCAGTCATTTTTCAGCCCCGAATTTTCGGGGCTTTTTTATCGATTCTGTTTATGAGTCACGGCCCAATGGTACTTTCTTCGTACTCTTATTGATTCAACGCAGTAGGCTCTGCTGTTGATGATTTGTTTAATGTTTTAACAACACCACAACTTTGTTGCTTGGTCACAATTAGTCACACAAAGATGAAACACAATCCGCTATAGTTTGCGTTCTTAGCAAACGGATGTGAAACACAATGAACAGTACTCTCTCCCCCTCTTATCGAGTGGTTCTCGTTGAAGACGATTTAGAACTCTCGGAACTGATCAAAGACTTTCTCAACCACTATGAGTTTTGTGTCTCAACGGTTGCGGATGGGATTCAAGCCGTTGATCGGATTTTGGATGAGCAACCTGATTTAGTCATTCTAGATATTATGCTACCAGGGCAAAGTGGTATGGATGTCTGCCGCGCTGTCCGAGATCAATACCACGGTATGATCCTAATGCAAACGGCGTTGGACGATGATATTGATCAGGTGATGGGGTTGGAACTGGGTGCCGATGACTATGTTGTTAAGCAGGTTAAGCCCCGTTTGCTACTGTCACGTATTCGAGCTTTACTTCGGAGGCAAGCAAGAGGAAGTCAAAGTGACAAATATGAATTGTGCATAGGTAGCTTGTGGATGAATTTGCAACATCGAGCGGTATTACTTGAGCAGCAGCCCATAAAACTCACGACCAGCGAGTTTGAGCTTTTGTATCTACTCGCCCAACATGTAGGCACCATTGTCACGAGAGATGATATCGCTCAGCATGTGCGTGGTTTTGAATATGATGGTTTAGATCGCTCAATTGATCGTCGTATATCACGCTTGCGGCGTGCGCTCGGAGATGATCCTAATGAACCTAAGTTGATAAAAACGGTTCGAGGTAAAGGATATCAGCTCTGCGCTGTATCGGAAGGGAAGTGGTCATGATTCGATCTTTTTGGGTACTCTGGGTAGCTGTGTTTCTGCCGATCTTATTACTCAGTATTCCCACGCAATTTAATCCGATCCCATATCTTAGCCGCAGTATCTCTGAAGAGTTTTATAAGCCTGTCTATCAGAGTAACTTTACGTTTCTATCTGAAAAATTGCGTCAAGCGCCTCAAGCTGAGTGGACAACGATTATTGACGGCTATGCTAAGCATTTCAGTTACCCACTTCGATTAGAGGCATTAGACAGTTACCACGCCTCCCCAGAAGTTTATCAAGCGTTGCAAAAAGGCGAGATCATTTTCCAAGATGGTGATCCTATGGCACTTTTGCAAAGAGTGCTGAACAGTGACAAAGTGCTCTATTTCGCGATCAATGAACCGAGAGAACTCGCTGCGCTTAACCAGTCCAGAGGCACATTATACCTCGCGGTAGAAGATCTCCGTAGCCAACCTCGTACTCAATGGCAAACCAGTATTGCTGAGCAAAATAGCCGAATACCTTTAGAGTTGAGTCTATTGCGAGAGCAAGATTTGTCACCCATCGAGCGAACCAAATTGCTGGCTGATAAAGAGCAGATGACCAGCTATATCAATCAACAAGGCAGCATGATCTTATTGGCTGCGGTGGATGAGAATACGTGGTTACGCGTCGAGGACAATATTTCCTACCAAACCCAATTAAAGCTCACTACGGCTATCGGCGGTTTCTTTTTTTTAGCCATTTCTGTGGCCTTAGTTATGTGGATTTATCCTTTATGGCGAGATCTGAAACGTCTGGTAAAAACGGCGAATGAATTTGGTCAAGGAGTATTATCTCGTAGAGCGACGACATCTCGGCTTTCCGTGGTCTCTCAGCTCAGTCATTCTTTTAATAACATGGCAAATAACATCGAAAAGCTGATTGCCAGCCAAAGAACCTTAACCAACGCCGTGGCGCATGATTTACGAACACCGCTCTACCGTTTACGCTTTGCATTTGAAATGCTTGAGGATGAAGACATTGCCTTAAGCCAGAAAGAAAAATACCGCCAAGTAATTCACTCCAGTATTGAAGATCTCGATCATTTGATTAACCAGACACTTGTTTTGTCGCGCTATAACCGTATCACAGATATTCGCCATTTTTCTTATTGCCACTTTGCCGACAACTTGGTTGCAGAAGCGGAGCATTTCCAGCTTGAAAACCCGCAACTCACATTGCGTGTCAGTGTGTTGGATTCGTTGCGACAGCAAACGATATTTGTCGATAATCGAGCTTTATTGCGGGCCGTTAAAAACTTGCTGAGTAATGCCGCGCGATTTGCGCAGCAAGAGATCCATCTCTCGTTGAACGAATCTGATGGGCAACTTTTTTTGGTGGTCGAAGACGATGGCCCCGGTATTGCGCCAGATGATATTGAACGTATTTTTGAGCCCTTTACTCAAGTGAATAATCAAGAGCGTAATAGTGAAAAAGGCCATGGTCTTGGGCTGGCGATTGTTAAACAGATCACTCGTTGGCATCAAGGCAAGGTTAGAGTAAAAGTAAATGGTTCAGCATTAGGGGGCGCATGTTTTGAACTGCAATGGCCGAAACAGATTTCTTTACCTAATGTGACCAAACTGGATACAAATGGTCAATAAACTGCTGACGATTTATTTGTATTGAGAATGCTACCTTGAATGGGTCGGTGAATCAGACCGCTCACAAGGAGTAAGCATGAATACCAAACTATTAGCGCTGTTTTTAAGCGGCGTATTTTTCTCATCCACCAGTGCCACTAAACCGATGGAATGGATCTCAGCCTTCAGCGATGGGGTCCGCTTAAATGACCAGCTCAGCCAAACCAATACGCAATCGAATGTGATGATGGATTACGCGCAACAAGATGCTGCAATGTATTTGGACGGTAGTGAAGTCACCTTTCTTTCCACCAGTACCAGTTACCTCTTCTAATGCTTAATCACAGGAAAATATTATGTTTAAGTTAAACCAGTTGTTCGTGATCCTGAGTGTGCTCGCACTTATCGTGGGATGTAAAGCCGATGATTTGAAAGATGCGGATAAGCTGACTAAGCCTACGGTTAATGCTGGTGCTGATCAGATGTTAATACTGCCAGTAAATAGTATTACGTTGAGCGGAACGGCGAAATCTGAGTTATCAATATATGAAATTAAAACGAAGTCTTGGCGTCAAGTTTCTGGGCCTCAATCGCTTACCTTAATCAATGCAGATTCTCTGAAAGCAACGGCGTTTTATCCTACGATTGCTGGCACGTATATTTTTGAATTATCAGTTAAAGACAGTGGTGGAAGAAGCAACAGTGACCAAATGCAGGTGATCATTCAGGCGGCCGCGCAAAGCATGCAGCGAGCCTATATGCAGCAGGTTGATATCGTTGCTTGGCAGTATGCTGATAGGAACCAAGGCATGCTGATCTTTAGTGATTTAGATTCGGTTTCTTTAACCGAAGTGGACACTCAATTAGAGCATGCGCTGACCTCACTCAATAGCGCTGCTGAGTTTGAGCTACATTTTGCCGCCAATGCTGGGGGAAATATACAAACGGCTTTGTTGTTATTAAATGCCCTTTCTGCTCAAGGAGTTCCGATTTGTTTAAGTGAAAGTTCATCTTGCCACTCTTTGGAACAAGGGTTTTTATTGCAGACTGAACTGCCAGAGAGTATCAATTGCAGTGATGCACAAAGCTGTGTTACCGCTCTACTTCAGTATATTGAGGGTTAACTAGACTACTTAGTGACGTCAGTTTATAGAGCTATGATGTAAAGAAACGAAAAAGCCAGCTCGAAAGCTGGCTTTTTATCGTTCTCAATCGAGAAAATATGGTGGAGGGGGACGGATTCGAACCATCGAAGGCGGAGCCGGCAGATTTACAGTCTGCTCCCTTTGGCCACTCGGGAACCCCTCCGGGTGTTTTCCTATTCTAAAAATAGGCTTGAATGATGTTTTTCCAACGTATCAATCAAGGTTTCTCTTGCGAGAGAATATGGTGGAGGGGGACGGATTCGAACCATCGAAGGCGGAGCCGGCAGATTTACAGTCTGCTCCCTTTGGCCACTCGGGAACCCCTCCGGGTGTTTTCCTATTCTAAAAATAGGCTTGAATGATGTTTTCCCAAC